>WREN01000232.1 GCA_009779295.1 Oscillospiraceae bacterium
GTCAGGTCGGGGATCGGGTGCGTGATGTCGCCTTCCGGCATCGTCAGGATCGGTATCTGTGTTATCGATCCTTTTTTGCCGATTATCCGTCCCGCTCTCTCATAAAGTAGCGACATATTCGTGTACAAATAGCCCGGATAACCCCTGCGTCCCGGAACTTCGCGGCGTGCCGCAGAGATTTCGCGCAGCGCTTCGCAATAATTTGTCATGTCGTTCATGATGACCAGCACGTGCATATCCTTCTCGAATGCCAAAAATTCAGCGGCAGTCAGCGCCATCTTAGGCGTGGCGATGCGTTCCATCGCGGGGTCGCTCGCGAGATTGAGGAACAGTATCGAATGTTCGAGCGCGCCCGTGCTTTTGAAATCGCGGATGAAAAAATCCGCCTCCTCGAACGTTATCCCTATTGCCGCGAATATGACTGCGAAGCGTGCGGTATTCATACCGTTTTCGTCGCCAAGAACCTTCGCCTGTCTGGCAATCTGCGCCGCGAGTTCTTTATGCGGCAGTCCGGCTTCTGAGAATATCGGTAATTTTTGTCCACGTACGAGTGTATTTAACTGGTCTATCGACGAGATTCCCGTTTGGATGAACTCGTCGGGGTAATCGCGCGCAATTGGGTTTATCGCTTCGCCGTTGATATCGAGCTGCTTTTCGGGTATTATCGGCGTGTCGTCATCCAACGGGCGACCCAAGCCGTCGAAAATCCGGCCTATCATCGCTTCCGAAACGTCGAGCGTACACGGTCTTCCCATGAATCTGACTTTCGAGTCACGCGGCGTTATGCCCGACGTGCCTTCGAAAATCTCAATCAGCGCCGTGTCTTCGTGGATTTCTATGACCTGCCCCTGACGTTTTTCGCCGTTCGACATGATGACTTCGACGAGTTCGTCGTATAACGCGCCTTCAACGCCTTTAACTTCAAGCAGCGGACCCACAGCTTTCGAAATATTCCTGAATGATTTTATCATAATGCGTCCACCACCTCTTCTTTTATGTTGTACTCAAGTTTTATTTTTTCCAAAACTCTATACATTTCGCGTGAGACAACGTCTATCTTTTCGATTTCGTCTTCCGGTATAAATTTAACGCGCGAAATTCTTTCGCGGACAGAAACCGTCGCCTTGTAATACTCCGCGAATGTGAGGATTTCGTTTTCGATCAGTTCCGTTGATTTTCTGTAGTATTCGATTATAAGTTTGATTATCGCGAATTGTTTCTTCAGCGACGTATACGCGTCAACCGCGTTGAAAGCGTACTGCTGCATGTAATCTTCGCGAATCGATTTTGAGATTTCAAGTTTGAGTTTATCCATATCGGATATGGAATCGAAGCCGACTAATCTGACGATTTCCTGTAAGCGGTTTTCCTCCTGCAACAATATCAAAGCTTCGTCGATTGAGTCTGACATGCCTTCGTTGATGAACTGATTGTAATATGTGTTTGCCGCTTTGGCGTAAAGGCTGTACGAGTTCATCCAATTGATGGACGGGAAATGACGTTTGCGCGCCAATGTCGCGTCCAGACCCCAGAATACTTTGACGACGCGCAGCGTGTTCTGCGTAACCGGTTCTGAGATGTCGCCGCCTGACGGCGAAACCGCGCTTATCGCGGTTATACTGCCTTCGCGTCCGTGGGGGCGTCCCATCGTGACGACTCTGCCCGCGCGTTCGTAGTAGTTGCTCAACCGGCTGCCGAGATAGGCGGGATAGCCTTCGTCGCCGGGCATTTCCTCCAAGCGTCCGGACATTTCGCGCAAGGCCTCCGCCCAACGCGACGTTGAATCCGCCATGATCGCGACGTCGTAACCCATGTCGCGGTAGTATTCGGCGATAGTGATACCCGTGTAAATCGACGCTTCACGCGCCGCAACCGGCATGTTTGAAGTGTTCGCGATCAGGATGGTGCGCTCCATGATAGGCTTGCCGGTAAGCGGGTCGATAAGTTTGCGGAACTCGTTGATAACGTCGGTCATCTCGTTTCCGCGTTCGCCGCAGCCGATGTAGACGACGATGTCGACGTTCGCCCATTTCGCTATCGAGTGCTGTAAAACGGTTTTACCCGCGCCGAACGGACCCGGAACCGTGGCGGTGCCGCCCTTCATTACCGGGAAGAACGTGTCGATGACGCGCTGTCCCGTTACGAGCGGTTCGCCCGGGGTGATCTTTTCCGAGATGGGGCGCGGCTGGCGGACGGGCCATTTCTGTATCATGTTTATTTGATGTACCGTGCGGGTTTCGTCCTCTATTTCACAGATAATATCCGTGACTTTGAACCCGCCGGAGTTAATTTGAATTATTTTGCCGCTAAGTCCGGGCGGAACCATTATTTTATGCAGGATTTTAAATGTTTCGGGAACGGTGCCTAAAACATCGCCGGATGAAACCATATCTCCGGCTTTTACAACCGGAGTAAACTGCCACTCCCTGTCGCGGCTGAGCGCGGGAATGTTTATTCCCCTTTTGAGGAAATTGCTTTCAGCTACTTTCAGGAAATCGTCAAGCGGACGCTGGATGCCGTCAAACATCCGCGCCATAAGTCCCGGCCCAAGCTCGACCGAGAGCGGTTCGCCGAGGCTCGCGAGCGGGTCGCCGTAAGCAAGCCCGGAAGTTTCCTCGTAGACTTGAACGGCGGCGATGTCGCCTTTAATTTCGATTATTTCGCCGATGAGTTTGTTTTCGCCGACATGGCAAACGTCTTGGATCGCCGCGCCGCGCATATTGTCAGCGGTCACCAACGGTCCGGCTACGCTGAGTATCCTTCCTCTGTGTATGATCGTATTTGGCATAATATCACCATATTTGTTAAGATTTTTTGGAAAAACACGCCCGCAGGCGGGGATGTTTTCCCTACAATATATTCATCCCAATAGCCTTTTCTATCATCCTCTGCGACAATTGCTTCGAATAACTCTCCCCGTATTCGGTTTCGCCTATCGGAACGAAAATCGGCGTCAGGTTGTTGCGGTATTTGTCGAGTATATCCTCAACCAGAAAACAATATGAATCCTCGATATAGATGATCCCGTAATTCTTTTCGATTGCCTGAAGCAAATACTCGCGTAATTCCCCATCGGACGGCGGAGTATACGTCGTAAACCCGAATTGCAGAAACGGAAATAACAACGCTTCGTTCCCTATTACACAAATTTCATAGTTCATACGGTATCCTCATCCTCTTCTTGATTTCATTGATAGGGTAATTCCCCTCTTTACCTATGAGCAGAATCCGGATATTCTTGATTTCCATGAACCGATTATAAAAATACGCGCAGATCGGTTCGATTCCGAACGCCATCAATTTGCAGAGTTTCGTCTTGTCGATAAGATAGTTGTCGACCAGCACGTCAAACTCCCAAAATATCTGCGCCCTGCTTTCGGTATTTTCCCATATTGGTTTGTATTTTTGCCACAGGGAAAACTTCTCCAGAGCGGACGGGTCTCCGTCAACGTATTTTTGCCATTCCGCGAAATCAAAGCTCCCTTCGTCGGAGAACGCCTTCGCGAAATATCCTTTCGGATTTCCCGCCGCCAGCGATTGAAAATACGCGGAAATGTTGAACAGGTCGATTCGTTCCAATACAAACTCATCTATTTCGGGAATCCCCAGCTCTTCGGCGAGGTTTTTTAATGTTTTCAGATATGTCTTGTCGAGTATGAAATCGACGTCGTACATATCAGGTGCGTGTAACGCCTCGAAAAAGCCCTCAGTCAGGATTTCATTTTCTAAAATGTTATCCGATTCCCTGACCGCGGCGGAACGTATCGTCGGCATCGTGTAACTGCCGTAATCCAGCGCTAAATCGTCGAGGTGTTTCCCGAAAAATTTTTCTTTTACGGCGAGTTTCATGTTGTGAATATCGTAATACAGCGCGAAAATGCGCCATATCAATTCATACGGAACGATCTCCTTCATCAATTCGAAGGTGGTTATCATCAATCCGTCAAGCATATTGCCGAAATTATGAATGTCCGCGTTTCTGTACGAATGGAAGTAATTTATTTTGTTGAGTTCGTCAAGAGCAGCTTGAAAGCTGCGGGTGTTATATAAAATATCGTATTGAAACTTCTTAAGCAGTTTGCTTTCTTCAATGCAGATTATGGTGTTCGCGTAAGGGAATATATCATTCTTTATAGTTTTTATTGCACGCAAAGAATCACCTTCTTCATTGAATCA
>WREN01000233.1 GCA_009779295.1 Oscillospiraceae bacterium
AATGTCGGCACTATCGCGGGTTCATATGTACAGGACGGCAAAATCACGCGCAATTCGCAGATCAGAATTCTACGTGACAGCGTGGTCATATATGAGGACAAAATTTCATCGCTCAGACGTTTCAAAGACGACGTCAGGGAAGTAATGCAGGGCTTTGAATGCGGTGTCGGATTGGAACGTTTCAACGATATCAAAGAAAACGATATTTTTGAAGTGTACGAAATGGTTCAGGTTGCGAGATAAAAACACGCCCGCAGACGATGGGCGTTTTAAATAAAAAAGATCCGAGAAATCGGATCTTTAAGTTTTTTAATTACCACCACGGCGGCCAAATGGGCGGAACCGGATACGGATATACGGGCGGCCATATCGGATAGACAGGCTTTATTGGTTTCAAAACCGAAACGATTACAAGATAATTCGTTGAAGTATTATCCTCCGCTACGATTCTGTATACGATCTGTTTAGAAAAATCCTGCGCTACGGTACTTGCCGGATAAAGGGAAGCGCGCGGGCTGTGAACTACCGAAGGCGTTAGATTTGTAATATCTACAGAATTGTTTACATTAATATAAATTATTTTGGCTTGACGATCAATTATGGTATTTCCGATTTGTCCCGGCAATCTGAATGAATATATTTCGTTATATGAACTGGGATTTTCCGAAGGGATCAAATATTTCTCGATAACCTGTCCGTAACGCACGAGGGTATTTGATTCGATCTTTTCTACATATACGACGATTTTAACGTTTACATAGTCGTCGGCGAATACATCGCTTACCGAATATTGATTGTAGTAAAACGTAAGATCTTTTCCGGTGACAAATTTCGTAGTAATACCGTAATCTAAAATAACTCCGACTTTTTCATTATCCGCCAAAACTTTATTGAGACTGAACGAAAAAACATTATTTAATAATTTTATGTGATTCGCTTCCACGCTGAAATTCATATCTTTTTCATACAGATAAATAATATCGTCGTTTCGATAACTATAACTGTCTCTCAAAGGGATAAACGCGGCTTTTTCGGAAAAATTCTGCAGAACAGTCGCGTAAATAACAGGCAAACCGTCTACTTTGTTACCAATGTTCACCATTTGATTTACGTGCATGTCAGTATTTACAAAATTAGGCTCATTAAACGTTCGGGCGTTTATTACTATTGTCAATAAAGACAATATAATAATAACTGCAAAAATTTTTTTCATTTATTCTTCCACTCCTGTTAAAATTTGATATAAGTATACTATATTTTTGTGTATTATATATAGACATGCTGTTAATAATTACGAATGTTTTTTGTAATTTCGTCCTATTTTTCCATTTTTTATTTACTTTTAGGTTTCATTTTTTTAATTCCCACTAACGCAAACATTACGAGAGTTATGATTGGTATTATAATAGCGCCGATTATTTTCCACAAATTGTTATTATTTCTTGGCGGTGGCGGTTCATTGATTTCAGGAATTTCGATTTTATTCGTACCTGCTTTTAAAGAAAGTTCCATCACTTTATCCGGCAGATATATTTTAGCCGTTGTATCCCGCGTACATTCGATTGTTACGCCCGTTACAAAATCCGCGAAAACATTGATGTTCGTTTCGGATTCGAAAAGCGGGATTCCGTTGTATGACAAAGTTTTAGCGCCAACCGCGCTGTAACCGCCGAACGTTTCATTTGAAATTCCAAAGATAAACGCCGCCGAACCGTCGCTTGTTACGTTGTTTGAATTAATTGTTCCAAAGAGCGCGATGTCGTTGATTCCGTCGCCGTATTCGATAATCGCGCCGTTCGGAAGAGATTCCTTCACACGCACATCCACCGGTGAAATCACCGCGAAATAATCCGCGGCTCCGCCGTTGATTCCGGTAACATCAACGACTTTGCGTGTTGTGCCGGGATATGTGTAATGATTAATCTCCAACGTTTTCGACGCCGCAAACGATACGCCTAATGTTGATCTTCCTTGAGTAAGTGAGAAGTAATTGGTATCAATTTTAACATTGGGAACCGTTTCAACGTCGGCGCGCCATGTGTATTCATGTTCAAGATTTGACCGCATGTCATCCATGACGATATAATACGGATGTTCGCGGTTCACCATAATAAAATGGCGGTCGAATTTTGTGATTTCCAAATCCGCAGAATAAGCGGTCGGCGCGTTTCCGATCATATACCCAAACGACGGTATCGTAAACACATCGGTTATCGAACCTGTACCGAACGAAGTCTGCCCTTGTCCGTTAACGTAGAGCGTGCTGTGTCCGGTTGTTTTTGTAAATGCACTTAGTGGATTAACGCCGAAATCCTGATAACCCGGGTCGTCGATGAAAACGTAATCGTTCATCATTATTACAAAACTGTTCTGGTCGAAATGATTGTGTCCCATCCTGCTCTTGCTTGAAATAAAGACAAGCACGGGATCGTCCGGCTCCCAGCCTGTACGCATACTGCCCCAACCGACTTCCTTCAAATATTTCGTCAAAAGGTCGTCGCCGGGGTGAGTGATAATTAATTCGTCGCACATGTAGAGCAGTCCGTTAAGCCCGGCTGAACTTATCTTTCCGCGGTTTAAATAATACCCGTACAATCCGTTTCCGGTCAGTTTATTCATGAGCGAAGCGGTGATGAAAAATTCAGGAACAACCGATCCGTCTGAAATATTTGCCGTCCGTCCGTTTTTATTATCTCCGCCTATAACGATCCAGTTTGGCAGAATTTCGGTGAGATAAGGGTGTTCAATGAGACTTGTGTCGCCGGTAGCCCTGGCTATGTGGTCGATCGCAACCATCATGTATTCGACGGCGTATGACGTGTACATTAAACCCTCGTTATTGCCCGAATAAGCCAGCGCGTCCAATACCCAATTGAAATAATCGTAAACATGCGTCATATACAGCGCGGCTTTATCGTTCTTTTCAAATACCGCGCACACGGCGGTGGCGAGGGCACTCGCGCGCAGTATTTGCCCGTTATCGGATGAAAACGACAATACATCTTTGTAAAGCCGCGACATCGATTTCTTTTCGAGCGTTTCCTCAATTGTGACGCGCTGTGCTTCCGTCAGGAGGTCGTACAACATATCATACACCGTGCAAACGCCGTAAGTAAAATGCGCGGTGTCAAGGCAAGTCAAACCTGCCGGATAATACGGGTCAGTCCACGATTCCCACGTACACAAATTCAACGCCCATTCGATTGCCTTATCGGAATACTTTGTATCGCCGGTCAAAATATACGCCGCGGAAAGTGTTTGCATTCGTTCCTGAATTTGCCTGGAAAGGGAAGTCCAATACGGATACGGTCCCTCGAATCCCGGGGGGCTGCCGAAATCGCCGGGCATAGGCGTGGGAACTTCGAAGGTTATAACCATACCTCCGTAATACCCTAATTTAAATTCGGTTTCGTTTACATACGCGTCCGCTACAGATGTGACGTTTCCGGAAATGTTACTCATTGACGATCCGTTGTAAATTTTATCAGTTTTATTGCTGCGCGCGACAAACGCCTGTTGTTCATCTTTCGTAAAATATAATCGCGGGTGATCGGTTACCTGTATAGAGTAATCGCGGATTTCGGGCAAAACTTCTTTAACGCGGATATTATCATATTCGACCACGCCGACGTTAGTCGCGTGCTGATAAAGCAGGATCGTTATGCTTTGCGCGTCTTCGGGAGACGAAACAGTTGATTTGTACGTATCCCATTCTGTGCTTGATAAATTAACGATAACGACGCTTATTCGCGTATTGGATGCGTCCCAAAATTCAACGTAATACTGCCCCTCGCCGGAAATAATACGCCCGTCAACTTCGACATCGTAGAAAATTCCAAATTCTACAGGGATATTTTTGCTTCGAACGCCAGTACCTAACGTTTCGCTGTCGTCGATCATTTGGATCGCGTAACTTCCGTGCGTACCTCCTTCAACGTGTAAAACAGTCTGTCCGGCATTCCAAGCTATCCAGCCTGCGGGAGTTTTCGTCCAAGGTTCCTCAAACGATTCGAAAAATATGTATTCTTCATTTTCAGCCATAGTATTTACTCCAAACACTGATAAAATTATAAAAATCAAAATAACTAAACTTGTTAACGAAATATATTTTTTCACATTCATCACCTACAGTTACATTATACGATAT
>WREN01000234.1 GCA_009779295.1 Oscillospiraceae bacterium
CCCGCGCCGCGCGAGAACGTACATCCGCCGCGGAACACGTTTCCGCCTTTGAACCATGTAATGAATATCAAATCGTCAGGCTTTGGGATATTAAAGTATTCGCCGTACATCTCTTCCGCGTCAAGTTTAAATTCAAGCGGTATCCCTTCAGCGATCGGATGTGTCGGAGCGACAGTCCAAACGTGCGCCGATTCATTAGCTTCGCGCCACAGGAGCGAACAGGGAGTACCCATCAATTTTCCGAACGGTTTGCTTCCGTGCGCCGAATGTAGCGGAATAAATCCCATGCCGTCGTGTACGCGGCTGCAAACTTTGTTGACTATCGCGTCTTTAACGTCGCCGTGATAACAATGCCCCCACCATAACAGAACGTCCGTATCATTCAAAACTTCATCCGACAAACCATGTTCGTCGTCCTGTTGAAGCGTAGCTGTTCTGATGATAAAATCATCGCATTGCAGCGCGTTTTTTAATTGCATATGCATTCCTTCAGGGTATATTTTTTTTACTGCTTCATTATGCCTTTCGTGCATAAATTCGTTCCAGATTGTTACGCGAATCATTAATAAATCCCTCCAAAAAATTTTTATCCGGTTGTTTGCATAGAAACTAATTTATCTGCATTGTATTTAGTGCGCAATTTAGGTTTTTCGATTTTTCCCGTAGGGTTACGCGGGACTTTATCAAATATAATTTTACGCGGGCGTTTGTACTTCGGCAGCGCTTTGCAGAAGTTATCCAAATCTTCTTCAGTCACAACGCCGACTCTGTCAGGTTTCAGCTCGATGATAGCCGCCGCGATTTCGCCTAATCTCGCATCGGGTAAACCGATTACGGCAACGTCTTTGACGACGTCGCACGTGCGTATGAAATCCTCGATTTGAACCGGATAGAGATTCTCGCCGCCTGTGATGATAACGTCTTTCTTGCGGTCAACGATAAAAATGAAACCGTCCTCATCCTGCATTGCCATGTCGCCCGTATGCAACCAGCCGTCTTTCAATACGGCTTCGGTAGCTTTCCGGTCGCGGTAGTAGCATTTCATCACGCTCGGACCCGCAACGGCAAGCTCGCCGACGTCGCCCTTTTTGACGAGATTATTGTTTTCGTCAACGATTTTGCATTTCCATTCAAAGCCGGGAATACCTATCGCGCCGACTTTGTGTATATTCTCAATACCGAGGTGTACACAGCCGGGACCGGTCGATTCGCTTAAACCATAGTTTGTGTCGTATTCATGGCTGGGGAAATATTTCAGCCAGCGTTTTATCAAACTGGGCGGAACGGGCTGTGCGCCGATGTGCATAAGCCGCCATTGATCGAGCTTGAGTTCGTCGAGGTTTATTTCGCCGCTTTCGATTGAGTCAAGTATATCCTGCGCCCACGGAACTAACAGCCATACGATCGTTATATTCTCTTCGGAAACCGCTTTCATTATCCATTTCGGTTTTATTCCGCGCAATAACACGGCAGGCGACCCCGCGAGGAAACTGCCGAACCAGTGCATTTTTGCGCCCGTATGGTAAAGCGGCGGAATACACAGGAAGTTGTCGTCTCTTGATTGACGGTGGTGGTTCTGCTCGGTGTAACAAGAAGTCAGCAGCGCGTAATGGTCGTGCAGTATCGCTTTCGGAAAACCCGTCGTGCCGGACGAAAAGTATATCGCCGCGTAATCTTCATCGGTAATACTTATCCCCGGTTCGTTTGCCGGATAATTCTTCGTAAGCTCGTCGTAGTTTTCAGCGAATGACGGACAGCCGTCGCCTGCAAAGAAAATATGCTTGATTCTTTCAATTGTTTTGTAAACGCTTTCGACGCGCTCGATAAACTCAAAACCGAATATCAACGCGTCAACTTCGGCGAGTTCGGTGCAATACTTTATCTCATCGGCTGTATACCTGAAGTTTAACGGTACCGCTAACGCGCCGGTTTTTAATATCCCGAAATAAATGGGAAGCCATTCGAGGCAGTTCATAAGCAGTATGGCGACTTTGCTTCCTTTGGTGATGCCGCGCTCAAGTAATAGATTTGCGAAACGGTTTGATTTATCGTTGAATTCCGTCCATGTCATCTCAATGCGGTGAGGTTTCAATGGATTTACATTCGGTTCGACAAGTTCAAATTCGCTCCATGCTTTTTCGTTTTTTTCCTGCAATTCAGGGTTGATTTCCACCAAACTGATTTCGCTGCCGTACAATTCGGCGTTGCGGATCAATATGTCTGTAATTGGCATTTTAATAATCCTCCAAATAATGTTTATTTTGATATCAATATGATTTTTAATACCAAATAAAACACACACAATAATATTATAACACATTCATTTTAACATTTCAAGTGCAAGGTATTAATAAATTTTAATTGACATAATTATTCTTAAATGTTATAATAATATTAATTATAATTAAAATTAAAAGGAGAAAATTCGCATGAAAAAAGTTACAGCATTACTACTTATATTATTGCTCATGACCGCAATATTTACCGCATGTGGGGAAAGCTCACAAAAGGAAGATAATGGGAAACAAGGCGACGATGCCCCCTCCGCCCAGAATATGGGTACGGAAGAGACAACGAAGCCGAGTGAAAAGCCAAATTTCTCAGACAAAAATTATAACGGACAGAAATTTATGATACTCTATCCTCAATGGTCGCTGATTGATTTATATTATTTCGCCGAAGAAGCAAACGGCGATGCTATGAATGACGCGGCGTATGAAAGAACACAAAAAATAAACGAGGAACTCGGAATAGAAATCGGTTGGTATAAACCGGGTATAATTACTACCGTAATGCCTGTGCTCCGCAGCGTTGTAATGTCAGGTTCTGATGAGTATGATTTATTGCTTACTCACTGCGTTCAGGATATTAATTTAAATATCGCCAGCCAATTGATAATGAACTGGAACAATATCCCGAATATTGACATGTCAAAATCGTATTGGAATACAAGCGTAAGCGATAACTTTGAAGCATACGGTATGTTGGGCTACGCGGTAAATGATTTAATTTTACCTGACGTGAACTCAATATTCTTTAATAAACAATTGCAGGAAAATTTACAAATCGGCAATATTTACGATATCGTCGATTCCGGCAAATGGACATGGGATAAACTCACTGAATTCGCGAAAGTAGGTTATGCCGACCTCAACGGCGACGGAGTCGTTGACAGCGATGATCAATTCGGTTTCGTGGGTGAGATGGGCTGGCAATGGGGAAGTATACCGTCAAGCGCAGGGTTATTGTTTGTCGGGGCTGATAGTGATGGTGTTCCGCAAGTTGATGTAAAAACTGAAAAAATGTTTTTATTATTAGAAAAAGTCTATAATTTATTACATACGGACAGAGCGTCGTATACATGGAATTACAAAATCGAATATGACCCGAACGTAGGGGGCGTGCCGCCGATTGATTTCGCTTCGGGTAAATCGTTATTCTATTATGTTCCGTTGAGTCTCGCTTCTACATTCCGTTCAATGGATATTGATTTCGGTATCATTCCGATTCCGAAATTAGATGAGAAACAAGAAACTTATACGACTTTAAACTGGTCGGGATTTATCGCGGTACCGATGACGGCACCTGATCCGGATTTAACGGGCAAAGTCGTAGAACTGTGCGGATATTACAACCAACAGATAGTTGTACCGGTATTTTACGATGTATTGTTGGGGCAAAAAATCTCAAGGGACAACGATTCGTTGAAAATGCTTGATATCATGTTTAAGAATTCCGTATATGATTTAGGCGTCGCGCTTATGATGTATACTATGCCGCAAACTTTGCTGGCCGGCAAAGGAGATAATTTCGCTTCATATATAGAGTCAAATATGAATCCTTGGCAGAAGTTGCTTGACGATTATCTCAAAGCGTGCAGGGAATACATGGAAGCGCAGGGGTGATTAGTGTGAAAGGTTACACACACAGAGCGGCCCAAGGCTGCTGGATAAACGACATGCGCAATACTGCTTTGCCGACGGAGCAATGGCCGAGCATAATCTTCGACGAAGAATCCGAAGAAGGTTTAATATCAACTTTCGATTTAATGCAAAAATCCGGTTATCAGGCTATCAACGTTTTCGGGATGTTAATTGGGCGTTCATGGAAAGTTAATTTAGAAGAATCTGTTTC
>WREN01000235.1 GCA_009779295.1 Oscillospiraceae bacterium
AGCAACGCGGGGTTGTATATCGAAAATATTCATGGTCCTTGGATGGGAGTCAATGAATTATGGACTGACAGCGTAATCGGGCAAAATTTTATTGACGAAATTTTTGAATATATAAAAGTTTGTTCGGTCTATGAAATTCCGACTTTAGTTATCCATCCTGAATGTAAAAACGGTACGAAGTATGTCGATTTGCCCGAAACTTTTAAAATTGGAATCGATAGATGGAAAAGAATCGTAGATGAAGCAGAACGGCTTAACATTAATATCGCGATTGAAAATATGGCGCGTCCCGAATATCTTGACTGCATTTTCACTAACATTCAATCGAATCGGTTAGGTTTTTGTTTTGACAGCGGGCATTGGAATCTTTTTATGCCCGAACTGGATTTGCTGACTTTATACGGCGACAAACTCATGGCTCTGCATTTGCACGATAACGACGGCAAAGAAGATTGGCACGCCCTGCCGTTCGCGGGCAATATTGATTGGGATAATATAAAAGCGAAATTGGTTGGGTACAAAGGCGCAATCGCGCTTGAAGTGAATAATAAAACTTTAGAGCATATCACAGATCCTGCGGAATTTTTGCAACTTGCGGTTGAGAGGGCAATTAAACTTATTTCCTAAGCGGCAACTCAATCCAGAACGTGCTTCCCCACCCTATCTTGCTTTCAACGCCGCAGTTACCGCCCGCCATATCCATTATCGACTTCACAATCGACAAACCCAATCCCGAACCGATCGACGCGCGCTTGTGGATTTTGTCAACTTTATAATACCGTTCCCAAATCAGCGGCAGTTTATCCGCTTCTATGCCTTCGCCGGTGTCGGTGACGGAAATCCGCACGCAGCCGTTCTTGACGGTCTGCGCTACGGTAACCCTCTTGTCCGCGCCGGTATAAGTAACGGCGTTGTTAATTAAATTATACAGCGCCTGCATGATCCGTGTCTCGTCCGTGTTGACGGTGACGTCATAAGCGTACTCGAAATCTATCGTATAGCCGTCCTGTTCCGTGAGTTTATTGTAACGGAGCAGGGCTTTTTTGATTGTTTCTGTGATGTTTACGGGTTTTGAAATAAAATCCCCGACGCCCGACTGCAATTTTGAAATATCTAACACATCGTTGACGAGCGATGTCAAACGTTTCGCCTCGTCGATAATCGTCTGGATATTCTCCGGAATATTCTCGCCGGGAATATCACGCATCAATTCGCTGTAACCCACGATCATCGTGAGGGGAGTCCGCAGGTCGTGCGAGATGTTGGCGATGAGATCGGTTTTCATCTGATCGGTTTTTGAGAGTTCATCGGCGGCGTAGTTCAACGTTTCGGCGAGTTCGGACACTTCTTTGTAACCGCTTGCTTTGAAATCAACGTTGTAACTTCCCGTCGCCAAGATTTTCGCGGAATCGTTGATTTTCCGTATCGGTTTTGATATGCGGTTCGAGAAGAATATCGTGAGGATGACGGCGAGGATTATTACCGAAATACTTATGACGATCAATTGATAATACAACGTTCTAACGGTTGCGGCAACGGGCGAAATGACGGAATTAACCATGAGAAAAATTTCTTCGTCAATGTTGTTTTGAAAAACCAGCGTATAAATTATACTTTCGAATTCCCCGCTTTGCTGACCGTCTGATTCGATAAAACCGAGCCTCATTTGATCGTAGCGGTAATTCTGAATATATTCCCCGTCGTTTGCCACCGCTAAATCGTAAAGGAAAAATTTGCTTCGCCTGTCTGTATTATGCAACAGACAATTATTTAGCTTATCAACCGAGACTAATTCCAATCCCCTGTTGATATTCTCCATTTTTAACGCGATAATACAAAGTTCGTTCTGCTCGCCGATCATATCTGCATATTCCTTGATATTTTCGTCGTCGATATGTTTTGCTATATTTTTTGCGGAAGTTTTTATTTCGTTGATTTTTATGGATTTGTATATCGTTTCGAGGAAAACCACCTGCGAAAGCCACAGCATTATCAAGATTATCATCGTAAACAGCATTAAATATGTAAAGAATTTCCACTTAATGCTTAATTTATTTTTATGTTTCAAAGCGATACCCGACTCCCCGCAGCGTGACGATAAATTTGTTGTAAATTCCGAGACTTTTCCTGAGCAGTTTTATATGCGTGTCCAACGTGCGGTCGTCGCCGTAAAAATCATAGCCCCAGACTTCCGTGATGAGTTTCTCGCGAGAGAGGGCAATGTTGCGGTTGCGGATCATGTAGAACAGCAAATCGTATTCTTTCGGCGACATATCGATTTTTACGCCGTCGATATAAACCATTCTGCCTACAAAATCAACTGTTAATCCTTCAACTTTAACTACGTCGCGTTTCTCTTCGGGTTTCTGCACCCGCTTCATTATCGCGTCGATACGCAGTATAAGTTCCCGCCATGTAAACGGCTTCACTACATAATCATCCACGCCGGATTCAAGACCGTTTATCCTGTCGTATACTTCCCCGCGCGCCGAAAGCATTATTATCGGCGTGCTTGACGTTTTGCGGATTTCGCGGCATGCGGAAAATCCGTCAAGTTCCGGCATCATAATATCCATGATGATGATGTCGTAATTATTATCGCGGCACTTCGCAACGGCTTCCCTGCCGTCAGCCGCTTCATATACGGTGTGCCCTTCGTATTCCGCGTATTTGCGTATGAGTTCGCGGATTTTTTGTTCATCGTCTACAATTAGGATGTTGTACATTCGATCTATCCCTTCATGAATCCCCCCTGTCACTACGGTGACATCCCCCCTTTGGCAAGGGAGGAGAGAACGTGAAATATTTTTTCTTTCCCACCCTTGTTAAAGGGGGGATACCGCCCGCAGGCGGGAGGGGGGATTACTCTACCGTTTTTTCAATCAGCGTCTGCGTAATCATTTCAACTTTATATTCGAAACTGCGTCCGCCTTCCACTTTTCTGACGACCGTTATTTCTACTACATCACCGACTTTGTAATTCACGAGAACAGCTTTTATATCTTCTGCTGTAACTACATCTTCATCGTCAATCGCAACTATCCGATCGCCGAGTTTCAAATCACCGCTCTGACCTTCCATATATTCTAAAAAGTATACTCCGGGGCTGCTGACATACGGTATTAATTCTTGATTTCTTATATCGCTTCTTGAATATAATATTTCTTCGATATAAATCCCAAGCTGCGGGCGACCGGAGATATAACCTGTGTTTATGAGTTCTTCCGCGATTTTCACCGCTTGGTTTATCGGAATGGCGAATCCAAGACCTTCCGCGTTGCCGGATTTGGCGTTGATTATACCGATGAGTTCGCCCCTGATGTTGAACAGTCCGCCGCCGGAGTTGCCGGGGTTAAGGGCAGCGTTTGTCTGAACAATGTTGTAATATTTTTGGCCATCGATAATTATTTCACGGTCAAGACCGCTGATAATACCGCTGTTGACAGTACCGCCGAGTTTACCGGTCGGGTTGCCGATAGCTATAGCGGCTTCGCCGAGCCTGAGTGTGTCGGAATCTCCGATTGTTGTTGCCGGTAACGGTTCGTCCGCTTCAATTTTTAAAACGGCGATATCCGTCTGCGAATCCAAACCGACTATGCGCGCTTCGTATTCCTCGCCGGTTGTAAGCGTAACTATTACTTTACGCGCCCCATCAATAACATGCGCGCATGTGAGGATATAGCCGTCTTCGGTGATTATTACGCCGCTTCCCGCGCCCTGCATGATATACTGCTGACCGAAATACGACATGTTCGGAGTTTCGGTTACGATCTCAACTACCGTCGCGTATGCGATCGCCGTGGCGTTTACGATTGAGTCCGCGGAATTTGTTCCGGGGTTTTCATAAGCTTCGACTGCTTGTTTGATAATGCTGTTGACCAATTCGGTTTCCGGAGTAGGCGGGATGTTGTTACTTATCGGAATATCCGCGTTATTGCCCAGATAAACGTAAGTTAATATCCCGCCGCCGATCCCGCACAGCGATGAGAAGATGATACAGCAGCATATCACGACCGCTATAATTCCACCATTGCCTTTTTTCTTTGGGGTAAAATTCGGAGCGTAGGAATTTGAGGATTCGCTGAAAATTGTTTTTACTTCTATCGGG
>WREN01000236.1 GCA_009779295.1 Oscillospiraceae bacterium
AATATAAATTTAAATATAAACAACATGAAAATTGTTTTATTCAGCAGATTACTAAAGGAGTAAAAATAAAAATAAATATGAACGAAAAACAAAATGAAGTCATCGGCGTAAGATTTAAAACATCAGGGAAATTATATTATTTTGACCCTGACGGAATGCAAATTGAAGTTAATCGAAGCGTAATCGTTGAAACGATACGTGGTATTGAATACGGGAAAGTGGTTATTGCAAATAAATTCGTTGACAGCGCGGAAATCGTATCGCCTTTGCGTAAAGTATTGCGGATTGCCGCCGAAGAAGACGAAAAACACTATGAAGACAACAATAAAAGGGCCAAAGAAGCTGTAGACGTCTGGAATAAAAAAGTTTCTGAACATAATATGGATATGAAATTAATTGACGTTGAATATACTTTCGATAACAGTAAGTTATATTTTTATTTTACTGCGGACGGTCGTGTGGATTTCCGCGAATTAGTCAAAGATTTGGTTGTGATATTCCGCACGAGGATTGAATTGCGTCAGATTCAGGCACGTGATGAAGCGAAAATTATCGGCGGGTTGGGAGTATGCGGACGGTCTTTGTGCTGTAAAATATTTTTGAACGATTTTAGTCAAGCGGTAACTATTAAAATGGCAAAAGAACAAAATTTATCGTTAAATTCGTCGAAAATTTCCGGTACCTGCGGCAAATTGATGTGCTGCATCAGATATGAAAACGAAATATACGAAGAGGAACTAAAAAAACTGCCGTCTATTGATTCCGTCGTTCAAACGCCTGACGGCGACGGAATTGTATTAGAATTAAACGTCCTTGCGGGGTTGGTAAAAGTCCGGTCGCAGGCAAATCCCGAATTGCCGCCGAAAGTATATAAAAAAAATGATATAATAAAAATTAAAAAAATAGGCAGACATGAAGACGCTATAGATGAAGATTTAAAAAAATTAGAAAAAGATTGATTTTTTTACAATGATGTGATATAATAAAATAAAACATTTTATGGAGGTATAAAAATATGGCATATAAAATTAATGATGAATGTATCGCTTGCGGAGCCTGTGAAGGAGAATGTCCGGTAAGTTGCATATCGGAAAAGGACGGCAAATACTGCATCGATCCGGAACAATGCATAGACTGCGGAGCCTGCGCCGACGTTTGTCCCGTTGATGCCGCTCAAGAAGACAAAGAAGAAAAATAAAACTTTAAGGGCAGACTATAACGGTTTGCCTTTAATGTTTTTAAGAGTTGTTATGATACTTAAGGAAAATGAAACATTAACAAAAGTCAATGACGATATATCGTTGATCCAAAACAAAAACGGATTGACTTTCGGAACGGACGCATTATTGTTAGCCGCGTTTATACGCAAACAATCGAGATCGACCGCCGCTGAATTCGGCGGCGGTAGCGGTATCATTTCGTTGTTGTGCGCCAAACGTAAAAAATTCAATAAGATTTACTGCGTTGAAATTCAGGCGGAGTATTTCGATATAATCGGACGCAACGTTGAATTGAATAACTTAAGCGAATATATTGAACCGGTTTGTACTGATGTAAGAGATTTGAACATCGAAGCCGACGTCGTGTTTACGAACCCGCCGTATTTGAAATTGAACAGCGGAATTAAGAATCAACACGACGATAAATATATCGCCCGCCATGAGGTATACGGCGATATTGAGTCTTTTTGCAAAACGGCGGCGAAGATATTGAAGTTCGGCGGATTGTTTTACATTGTTTACCGCCCGGACAGGATGGTTGATTTGCTTCTCGCCATGCGGCACAACAATATCGAGCCGAAACGGATGGTGATCGTGTATAATGATGTAAACCACATTCCGTGTTTGATTTTGGTTGAGGGCAAGAAGGGAAGCGCGCCGTCGTTATTTGTGCCAAAACCGTTTTATATTAATGATATGGAATATATTTACACGCATGGGGAGTTTCCGGAATCTTTTTTAATAAAAAATTTATAATTAGTTCAAAAGCCGCTGTATAAAATTGACAGCGGTTGTATTATAATATAAATAATAATAAAATTGAAAATGATTTTCATTTTCAATTCAGGAGTAATATTTATGAATTATAATACCAAACAAAGGGAATTGATTTTAAATTGCCTGATGGAAAACAGCGATAAACATTTGAACGCTTTTGAAATCATGGAATTATTGAAAGTTAAAAAGATAAATGTCGGACAGGCTACGATTTATCGAACGCTCGAAAAATTAATCAAAGAAAATATCATTATAAAATACATCACGAAAGACAACAGCGCGTGTTATCAGTATATCGCGGATGATAACTGCGTTATGCACAATCATTTGATATGCAGCGAGTGCGGCGAATTGATTCACATCAAAGGTAAATATCTCGATAGGTTGTCGGAGCATATTCAAAACGAGTACGGATTCCTAATCGATAAATTCCGGACGGTTTTTTACGGTAAATGCAAATCCTGCGGAGGTCAAACTAAATGAGATTGATTACCTGTGAAAAACTAAACTTTAAATATGACAATTTGCAAGCTATCTCCAACGTGAACTTCTATGTCGACGAAGGCGATTATTTGTGCATCGTCGGCGAAAACGGTTCGGGCAAGACTACTCTTATCAAATGTCTGCTCGGGCTTATCAAACAGGAATCCGGCGAGATTAATTTCACCCACATTAATAAAAACGAAATCGGTTATCTGCCGCAGCATACCGTGACGGATAACGATTTTCCCGCGTCTGTGTTTGAAGTCGTCATCTCGGGGCGGCTGAACAAACGCGGTTTGCGGCCATACTACAACAACGAAGATAAAGAAAGCGTCATGAACAATTTAGAAAAACTGAACATAGCGGATTTGAAAAACATTTCCTACCGCAATCTCTCCGGCGGGCAGAAACAGCGCGTTTTGTTAGCCCGCGCATTATGCGCTTCCGAAAGATTATTGATCCTCGACGAACCGATAAACGGTTTGGATCCGGTTATAGCGAATGAGTTTTCGGATATTATAAAAAATCTCAATAAAGATAAATTAACAATAATAATGGTTTCGCACGATATACGGTCGGCGTTGACGAGAGGGAATAAAATCCTGCACCTTCACACGACGATGCAATTCTTCGGTTCGACCGGCGAATACAGGAAAACCGATATGTGCAACAGATTGCTCCGAGGTTACCATTATGCTTGAATTTTTGACGTACCCGTTTATCATTCGCGCGTTAGTCGTAGGTATATTGGTTTCGTTATGTTCCGCGCTATTGGGAGTATTTCTCGTGCTGAAACATTTCTCCATGATAGGCGACGGTCTTTCGCACGTAGGGTTCGGCGCGTTGGCGATGGCCGCCGCCGCGAATGTAACGCCGCTTCAGGTTTCAATACCGATCGTTTTAGTATCGGCAGTATTCCTATTGAAAATTAACGAAAACAGCAAAATCAAAGGTGACGCTGCTATCGCGATGGTGTCAAGTTCGGCGCTGGCGGTCGGAATGATTATAAACTCAATATTCAAAGTGAACATCGACATCAACAACTACATGTTCGGGAGCATACTCGTACTCAAAAACAGCGACGTTGTGCTGAGTATAATTTTATTTTTAACCGTTATAGTATTATTCGTATTTTTATACGATAAAATCTTCGCGGTGACATTCGATTCCGATTTCGCCAAAGCTACGGGAATTAATACCGTTAGATATAATCTGTTGCTCGCGTTGGTTACCGCGTTCACGATCGTCGTCGGTATGCGCCTGATGGGGACGCTTTTGATTTCAAGCCTGCTGATATTCCCCGCATTGACTTCGATGCGTTTGTTCGGCGTGTTTAAAAACGTCACGATATGTTCCGCGATAATTTCGGTTATATTTTTCATCATCGGAATATTTTTATCATTCGTATATTCATTCCCAACGGGCGCGGCGATTGTAGTCGTGAATTTGCTGGGATTCATATTGTTTTATATCATTGGGAAATTAAAAAGTCGCTTGTGACTTTTAACTCGCCAAAATCGTTTTGCCGCAAAACTTCGTAAACCGCTACCGCAACCGAATTAGATAAATTCAAACTCCGCAGATTATTTCGCATGGGTATCCG
>WREN01000237.1 GCA_009779295.1 Oscillospiraceae bacterium
GATGGCTTTCGCAATCGGATGCTCCGACATCATTTCAATAGCCGCCGCTATCTTCAACACTTCATCGGACGGCTCGTTGATAACGGTCATCTTCCCTTCCGTGATCGTGCCCGTTTTATCGAGAATCACCGTGTCGATTTTATGCGCGGTTTCCAATGCTTCGCCCGATTTTATCAATATGCCGTATTCCGCTCCCTTGCCCGTCCCGACCATGATTGCCGTAGGCGTCGCCAATCCCAAAGCGCACGGGCACGATATGACAAGCACCGAAACGGCCGCCGACAACGCTTCCTCAAAATCGCGGTTTATACCCAGCCACATCGCGAACGTCATCAGCGCAATGACACATACAACCGGCACAAATACGCCGCTGACTTTGTCCGCCAGTTTGGCGATAGGGGCTTTCCCCACCGCCGTCGCGTCCTCAACCAGTTTGATCATCTGCGCCAAAACCGTATCGCTTCCGGTTTTCGTGATCCTGATTTTCACATAGCCCGCGGCGTTGATTGTTGCTCCCGTAACTTCACCGCCGACGATTTTGTCTACCGGCACGCTTTCACCCGTCAATGCAGATTCATCGAAAGACGCCGCGCCGTCTATTATGATACCATCGGCAGGAACGGCCATTCCGTTCTTCACTACCGCTATATCTCCGACTTTTATATCGCCCGTCGGAATCTCCGACTCGGCTCCGCCGTTGACTTCACCGCGTATTATTATCGCCGTATCCGGAAGTAAACTCGCCAATTTAGATACGGCTTCCGTCGTTTTGCCTTTTGCGCGGTCCTCAAGGAATTTTCCCGCGGTGACAAGTGTCAGTATCATCGCTGCGGATTCGAAATAAAAATGGGAATGCAAATTAACGTCATACAAACCGTACACACTGTAAATCACCGACGCGCTTGAACCTATCGCGATAAGCGAATCCATGTTCGGCGAGCGCAAGACAATCCGCTTGAAACCGTTTATGAAATAGTCGCGGTTCAGATATATCACGGGCAAAACCATTAAAAATTGCGTCAAACCGATTCTGTAATCTTCACTATGCATTGTTGTCATTGCCAAAATCATGAGCGGAACGGCGAAAAATGCCGATACAATTAATCTTACCAGCATTTCTTTATTTGTTTTAATTTTATCGCCTGCCAAGCCGTAACCGGCTTTTTTTATTGCCTTTTTTATCTGAAGGGACGTAAAATCGCCGGTCACATGCAATGTATTCGCAAGCAGATTTACGGTTGCGCTTTCCACACCCGGAATCTTCGCAACCGTTTTTTCAATAGACAGCGCGCATCCGGCGCAGGTCATTCCCGAAATTTTAAAGACCTGTTTCATGTTTATCCGAAAGCTTCGACTTCTATTTCGATTGCGTTCGCTACAAGAAAATCGAAGACTTTATCCTGCAATAATTCTTTAGTAATCATATCTTTACTGTAATACGCTTCAAATTCTTCTATAGTGGGTATACCGTGATAATAGCCGTAAAAATACTTTTCAAGCCCTTCTTTATATTCGGTTTCCGAAATCTTGAGATTTTCATTTTTTGCTATTGAATACAAAATGAGGTCGTCGTGTACATAATTTTGCGCGTAACTTCTCATATCTTTTTGGAATTCTTCGAGTGCCGCACCGTACTGCCAATTCAAGTGCGCTTCAAGTGTCATTCCGTTTTCCGCGGCTTCGTCTGTATAGTATTCTACAAATTCCGAATAATACCGCTCAACTTCTATTTCCGGATATTTTATAAGTATACTGTTGGAATATACCGCGCCCCATAATTCCCTTCTCACTTCTTCGTTTTGCGTTTGTTCTTTATACTCGCGTATCTGGGTTTCGATCATTTGTTTATACTGCGCTGCCGTTTCACAGTCGGGTATCATCTGCACTTTGACGAATTCGTCGGTGAGTTCAGGTTTTATAATTACTAATAAATAATTTAATTTGACTTCAAATACGGCGTTTACGCCCGCATATTCATCTTTCCAATAATCCATCGGGAAAGCCACGTCAACAAATACCGTTTCGCCGACGTTATATCCTATCAAACCGGATTCAAAACCCTCGATGAAATTGCCGCTTCCGATCGTCAGATTAAAACCCGAATCCGTTCCGCCTTCAAACGCAACGTCGTTGATCCTGCCTATATAATCAATGTTCACCGTATCGCCCCATCCAACCGTACCTTCGTTCAATTGTTCGGTTGTTGACATATATTGAAGGAAGTATTCGATTTCATCGTTGATTTCCTCCTGCGTTACAACGACAATTCCCCGTTTGGCGATTTCAATGCCTTTATATTCACCGAGCGTAAAATATTGCGTAAGGTCGTAACTGTACGGTTCGGAATAATCCACAGGCGGGGTTTTTCCCGCGCACGCGGTAAATAATATTAGTGTGATGAGTAATAATGCTAAAATTTTGAGTTTCATTGGTTTTTTATTTCCTTTCAATAATCAAAAAGTACGGCGACGACGGCGAATTCAATATCTTAAATGACGAAAAACAATAATTCCGCCGGTCAAGCTCCGCATATTTTTTTTCAAGTAATTCTCCCTCAAGTTTCCCCTCTTCGTGCCCAGGATATACCGCGATGAATACGATACCCCCGTCCGCCATCAAATCCACGGCTGCTTCAACGGCTTTAATTGTAGTTTCTGCGCGGGTCGTCAATGTTTTATCGCCGCCCGGCAGATAACCGAGGTTGAATATTCCGGCGTTTACAGGTTCGGTGATATATTTTTTCGCGTTTGAGTGTGAATCCAATATCAGCGTGCATTTGTCGAGATAATTATGTTCGCTTAATAATTTTCCTGTATTTTCGAGCGCTTTCTCCTGTATGTCAAACGCGTAAACACATTCGAATAGTTCCGCTAACATCAGAGTATCGTGACCGTTGCCCATCGTGTAATCAACCGCAATGCTGCCGACGTGCGGAATTATCAACCGGCGGCGCAAATCCCGTAAGTCTATCATCCGGCACTATGCATCGAGTCGATGACTGATTGATACTGCGTCACAGCTCTGGTTTCAAGTTTAGCGTATTCCGACGCGAGGTCGGTACTCTTTTTGGATAGCAGCAGCGACATTATCGTCGACATGCCCATACCGCCGTCGAACACCAATCCAAAATCGATATATGTGCTGAACCGCAGCAGATCGAACATCTGCGACGATATTTCATCGCGAGAATATTTTACTTTCATCGAGATTTCAAAGAAAGCCGGTATGACATTGCCGTAACCTTCATACGAAAGCGCGTCGAAGATAACCGAGTTGCGTTCCGGATCCTTAACGGTTATCGGAAAACCGTATAAAAATGAGCTGCTCTGGCTGATTGTCGTATAATATTCTCTCTGCGTTTCGTCGAATTTAGGCAGCGGCAATACTTTGTAGTCGTCGGTCATATCACGCATATAATTCGGCGCGTGCATAATTATACACACGAAAAACATGATTTGATTCTGCGCGAACATCATCGTGTTTTCGATGTTATCTTTAAATCTGTCGTAACATTCGCCGCCCCAGACCAATTGATTCAGCTTACTAACGATAGTGGCGTTGCGTTCGGTCAGCACGTCGAGAACGGGCATACCGTCGCTGTCGGTTTTCGTCGTGAACTGCCCCATGCCGTATTGTAAAACCGTGCCGATGTCGTTCGTCGGAGCAGTAAGATCTCCATAAAAGCCGATTCCGAACTGGTCGTTTTCATCCAAAACGCCGTCGCCGTTCACGTCTTGCGTCACGCCTTTGATGTTTCCGAGTAATTTGTCGATTGTCCAGCCGCCTGCCATCGCCGTCTCCTGCAAACCCGTCACGGTGTATTTTTCGGCGAGGTCGTAGTTGTAGAACATGCCGTATGTGCACGAAATCGTTATGCAAGTGTAATCGCTGAAGAACAGCGTCTGCTTGCCCAAGATGTTCATCGCGTCATTCGCCTGCGAATACCACGGCTGCTCAAGCGCGATATACGGCAGCTTCGATATATCGAGGAACAGGGGTTCAACGGCGAGCGTAGCTAATGGTCGCAAGAACGCCGCGGCAAGGTCGTATGTACTGTCACC
>WREN01000238.1 GCA_009779295.1 Oscillospiraceae bacterium
ACGTTTCAGCTCAACGGTTCGCACGCCAAGAACAGAAGTAGTTATATCCAACTCCTTGCTTCCATATAATAAAGCTGCTCTAACATTATAAATGTGCGCGTCACCATACCCCCTCGGCCACCAGAGTTTGCAACCGTCAAACCATATCCCGAACGCCCCAGTCACAAACCAAATCGTTTGCGTATGAGTACAAACTATCGTTTCGCCGTCGAAAATTTCAATCTTCAACGCCAAATCTTTGTACTCGGGGATATTCGTCTGTATCTGATACGACACGTTCAAACTCGCGCCGGAGTTATTAATTGCATTAGTCGTGATGTAAAGCTGTTTGATTCGGTTGTGCGGGCGGTATTCGACGTACACATCGCGCCAGATGCCGCTCGTCACCGCACGGCACAGAATGTCCCAGCCGTAGGAAGACATCGGGCGGCGTAAGTTCAGCCCTTCGTAACAACCCTGCTGCGCGCTTTGAACCGCCGTATATTTGTCGGCGAGTTTCGCCGCTTCCAGAATCGGAGAAAATATACATACTTTGATTTCGTTTGCGCCGAGTTTGATGTAATCCGTTACATCAAACTCGTGCGGAATCATCGCGTTGTCGCTTTTGCCGATGAGCGCACCGTTGAGATAATATTCCGCGACGCAGTCCACGGCTTCGAAAACAATATACGCAGTTTCCGACGGCAATCCGTCAATAACGAATTCCCGTTTGTAGACCCAATCGTAAAACTCATATTTTCTGAGTTTTTCCATTCCCATGCCTACATACGGGTCTTTAACCAACGCGAGCTGCGCTTCGCCCGGAACATCGGCGGGAATCCATTCATCATCGACAAATAACTGCCATTTTCCGTTTAAATCTATTCTCATTTATTTCAACACCCCCGGAAAAACGATGCTGTATATGTCGCGGTCTTCATAATGACGCGCGGCTATCCACGATTCGTAGTTGTCATACGGCTCATCCGATTCCACGCTTTTGATCCGCCCGTCAAGTTTCGCCGCCCACCAGCCGTAGTAGCCGTATCTGCCGTGCAGATACAGTTTAATATCGCCGGTATCAACATACTTCCAGTCGCCGTGCAAATTGTCGATTGCACGGATAACGTCATACGTCCGCATAGCGGGCAGACTGTCGCCCATCCAGATCAGGTTGTACGCGTGCGTGAACAGTGTGCCGAACGAATTATGCACGTCGTGACAGTTTATCGGATACGGCAGAACCGCACCCGTACCGCTCACGTCAAGCACCACGACGGCGCGGCCTTTTGAACATTCGCGCGCGATAAAATCGCCGTGCGCGCCGGTTTTGGATGTTCCGCCGTCCCAGATTGCGATGGTTACGGGCAATGTTGTCTCCGCGTATTCTTTAAGCCTGAACGTATAAGCGTGGTTGAACAATCCCTCCTGCGGCCGCCAAATGCTCCGCATGACGGAATATTCGTCAGACACGGTTTGCGACACAACTCTGTTGTTCAAGTCGCACGGAACGCGGCAGTCAAGGACTTTGCTTTTCAAAAATTCAAGCGAGATTGATTTCGATTTCAGCCTGTCCTGATTTTCCTCATAAACGAACCGAGCGCCCGGGAACTGCGCTTTGACCTGCCCGGATTCGGTACACCACAACTCCGACGGCTCGATAGTGGTTATCGCAGCGGAATCGGGCGTTATTTTATTGCCGTTCAGATGTTCGCTGAAAAATTCCGACATGCGTGTCGCCATTTTCGGCGTGTAATGATGGTCGCACATGTCAACGAATAACTCTAAATCATCTTCTTTGCCGCGCATTTTCCAGAAACGTTTTACGTTTTCGACTGCTTTTTTCGTTCCCTCGATAGGGAAAAAGTCATACGCGACAGCCAAAACCAACACCGGTTTGGGAGCCATCGCCAATAAAATATCCTCGTGGTCATAACCGTTGAGGGTGAAATCCGGCCAAAGCTGTTCCGCGTCCTGCCCGATTCCGGTGTACATATATTCCTCGCGGTTCATGATGAACGTGCCGGGAGCGGCCGCGGCGAGCCGCCGTTCGCACAGCATCGCCATCGAACTCTGCGTTCCGCCGCCGGAATTGCCCGTAATACCGATCTTTTCGGGATTCACTTCAGGGCGCGTACACAGGTAATCTATGCTGCGCTTGATGTCGTGCATAAAATATCTCGCGATACAATCGCCCGGCGGGAAGCATTGCGCTCCGACGTATTCGTGCTCGCCCGTCCCCCAGCGAACGGTGGTTTGCCCGGTTTCGGGGTCGTAATAGCTCATGCGTTCACCCTGCCCGACAGGATCCATCGCGAAAACCACTAACCCCGCCTGAACCATATGCCGGCAGACGATTTGGTACTCTTCCGCGTGTTTCGCCTGTTCGTGGTGCCCGCAGACGAACAAAACCGTTCCCGCCGGTCCGGTCAGGTTGCCGGGGATGTACATGTTCGCGGTCACGTAAGAATGCGGGCGCGACTCGAAAATAATTTTCTCGATTCTGAATCCGCCGCACTCGATAGTCCCCACGATTCGCGGGTTCAACGTCGTTACCGACGACGGATGATCCGAAAGCGGCAATCCGCCGATCGACTTTTCAAAATCTTCTTTGATATTCCTCTGCCGCGCTTCGATTTCATCCCAAGACGCGATAGCGTCAAGCATCGCTTCGTTGCGGCGGAACATTTTGTTGGAGCGGTCGTAAACGTACCGCGTGAACTGGCTGCGCAAATCGTACCAGTAGAAGTTATCGCGCGCGTGATCGAAATTTTCCCATTTCATCTAAATTTTCACTCCTCAATATATTTGATTAACTAAAATCCCATAAACCGACCATTTTTTATCTTCAACCGTTGAAAATTCTAAATCAACATAACCGTCCGTTTCGTTGTCAAACGATACGATTTTGGTTTTCACGCGGCCGGCGGCAGCAGTATCGGATAACACTTGTTTGCCGCCGATTTTAATATTTGTCACGGTATCGCCGTTAGCGTTGCCGTAAATGAATAAGAACTGGTAATGCCCGGAAGTGAAGTGTATTTTCAACGTTTTATCAAATTCTGAAGTAAGCGCGTCGGTCAAAATCATATCGTCTTTATTGAAATTTTCGTAATTTATGCCGTCCGTGTCCGTGAACCCGAAATAATTTCTGTACGAATGTTTTAAATCTTTAGTTACGCGCTTGAATTGCAGCCCGATTTTGCCGCATGTGTGGAACTGCGCGTACAGAGT
Source organism: Oscillospiraceae bacterium (assembly GCA_009779295.1). Lineage (GTDB taxonomy): Bacteria > Bacillota > Clostridia > Oscillospirales > CAG-272 > WREN01. Next base: position 3,214 of record WREN01000238.1, read on the forward strand.
CGAAAAATAATTTTTCGGGAACTCTTTCCTGTCGGCGGAAAAATCCAACTTGTATCGTGTGATACGCGACGTTTCCGTGTCGCCCTGATGGAACGAGTGCGTGAACGAGTCGATCGCCTGCTGATAGCTCCGGTAATCGTCCTTGCCGATAAACACGCGGGCTTTGTTGCGCGAGGTGTATACGCCGCCGGAATTAACGTAGGAAGAATTTTCGTTCGCTTTCGTTGGTTTGCCTGTAAATGTGTATATCCCGCCGATCTTCGTGTCAAAACAAATAGGGTCACTTCCAGGATAAATCAATTTTACGCTGTTTCCGGCGAGACTTTTAATGACGATTTTCTCAATCTCGCCGCCGGTAAGTTTCGCGGAAACCTCAAACGCGCCCTGCGCGTGCAGCTTTTCGAACTCGCAGTCCGTCCAGCGCGCGATATATTTATCTTCGATCCTAAAATTGAAATCGAATTTTTTGGTTTCATACCCCCCGTCGAAATCGATCCCTTTTGGTATCGCGGAGAAAACGTCGATAACCGCCGGTTCGCCGTGATTCCAACTGCTTTGAAGGAGAAGTTCGTTGATCGCCGCCGAAACCGCGCCGCCGCACTCCATAAGCGGAGGATTATAAACCGGAGCGCACGCGACAAGGCAATTTTGGATCCAACGTTCGGTTTCTTCATAAAACATGCCGTTTGAACGCATACACCACGTCAGAATTTTTTCGTAAATGGTCTTGACGGCTTGGTCGCCGAACCCGATTGCCGCTTCGGCGCATGCGTTCCACGAATACGTGTGCGTGCAGATGTTGTTGCGGACGTTCGCGTAATTTAA
>WREN01000239.1 GCA_009779295.1 Oscillospiraceae bacterium
ATGAAAGAAGCAGTGATATTGTCATTGCCGATAATTGGATTTATTATAAAATAGCGGAATCTCCGTATCTGTTATATTATAAAAATCTTTATAAAATGCGTTTGGACGGATCGGAAAAAACGCTATTAGATGAAGATGATATACAATGTATCAACGTATTAGGCGATTGGATTTATTATTGTAACATGAGCGACGGCCAGTATCTTTATAAAATTCGCACCGATGGGACGGGAAAAACAAAATTAAACGAAAACAGAAGTTTTTATATCCATGTTGTCGATGATTGGATTTATTATTTAAGTTTTAACGATAATACTTTTTACCGAATCCGTACAGACGGTTCTGAAAGGCAGGTCGTTGATTGATATGAATTTTCAAGGAAAAACCGTCACCGTAGTAGGTATCGGCGTTTCAAACCTGCCGCTAATCGACTTCCTCCTCGCGCATGGTGCAATCGTCACCGCGCGCGATATTAAACATAAAGAACTCCCCAACGTCAAAACCATTTGCGGAGAAGGTTATCTTGATAACATTACCGAGGAATATATTTTCCGTTCACCGGGTGTTCATCCTAACAAGTTCGCCGACGCGGTTCGGAACGGCGCGGTGCTGACTTCGGAAATGGAATTGTTTTTCGAGTTGTGCCCGGCGAAGATAATCGGAGTTACCGGCAGCGACGGCAAGACTACCACGACGACAATCATTTCGAAATTGATTGAAGCACAGTTCGGTCACGTTTATCTCGGCGGGAATATCGGTAAGCCGTTATTGCCGGAAGTTGAAAAGATGGCATCCGAAGATTATGCGGTGGTGGAACTGTCCAGTTTCCAGCTCATGACGATGAAAAAATCACCCGAAATCGCCGTCGTGACGAACATTTCGCCGAACCATTTGGACTATCACAAAGACATGGACGAATACATAAACGCAAAGAAAAATATTTACCTGCACGGCTGCAAACGGCTTGTGCTGAACTACAATCTGCGTGAAATAATGAACGAGATTCCGGCGGTTTATTTCAATACCGGAGAAGAATTTAATTTAGATATTTTGCTCCCCGGCAGATATAATCTGGAAAATTACATGGCAGCAGAAGCCGCGACCCGCGGCATTTGCGATTTTGAAAACCTATTAAAAGTTGCTAAAACATTCGGAGGTACCGAAAACCGTTGCGAATTTGTACGCGAAATGAACGGCGTTAAATATTACAACAGCTCAATCGATTCCACACCGTCGCGGACTGCCGCCACGCTAAGCGCGTTCGAGCGGAAAGTTATAATCATTTGCGGAGGTTCTGACAAACATATCTCGTTTGATCCGCTTGTTGAAACGTTGTGCGACAAGGCGAAAACCGTTGTTCTCACAGGGCAAACCGCGCCCGCAATCAAAACCGCATTAATAAAAAGCGGCAAAAATTTACCGCTTTTGATAGAGGAATCTAATTTTGACGAAGCCGTTTTGAAAGCGATTGACTGCGCCGATCCGGGCGATATAGTGATACTCTCGCCGGCGTGCGCAAGTTTTGACGCGTTCCCGAATTTTGAGGCAAGGGGTAATAGGTTTAAGGAAATCGTTAAAAATTTAAAATAGCCACATACGGCAAGTGATCCGACGCCTGCGTGTGAATCAAATACGACGTTTCGACATTAATATCTTCGCTGACGAATATATAATCGATTTTCACATCCGGTTTGTCCGACGGGAACGACGGACCGTTCGGGGTATCTTTGAGTATTGCGTGGATCGGTTTCAACTCATCTGAATAGGGCGTGCAGTTGAGATCGCCCATGAAGATAAGCGGCTTCTTATTTTCGGCGAGCCGAACCGTTTCCGCAACCGCTTTGTTTCGCTCCTCAACCGATAATCCGTAATGCGTGACTAAGACGGTTAAACCATTCTCAAGTTCTGCGCAGATAACCACGCGGTTTTCCGCGCCTGATGTTTCGGGTATCGGATAATTCGTAACGTTTTTTATCGGGAATTTCGAATAAATCACATTCCCGTATCCGCCGCCGCGAAAATCGATCGTTTTGCCGAAATAATAATAAGTAAAGCCCAAAGTTTCCGCGAAAATCTTCGGCATATCCGTAAAGAATCCGCGCTCGTTCATGTAATCCATTTCGTTTATGCCCAGAATATCCGGATTTTCGGCGGCAATTATTTTCATCGCTGCGTCAGGATCATACTCGCGCGCCATGTTATGGCACGAGCAAATGTTGTAGGTCATTATTTTCATTTAATTTTCTCACCAGCGTTTCTTGAAAATTAATTTGAAAACCGCGCAAATCGTACACAAAGCCATCGCGGCTATTATACCAATCACTAACGCGTCGAGGATAGTCATTTCCGGGTCGCTTTTGACTGTAAATTCAATGTACGGCTTGTCCGGCGCTGAGCGTTTGAAACTCGTAACGGTCGCGTTAATCGATTTCTTCACCATAATCGGATCTCCCTTGCGGTACGCGTTAAGTTTATTAGTTGTATTATTCCAACAAGTTTTTATTTGATTTAAGAACATATCATCATCTCCTCATATTTATATTATAACAGATTAATATTAATTATTCAACGTTTTTTAAAAATTTTCCATTAAAGCGGGGTTTCATTTTGAATCTCAAAACGAATGTCAAAGAAGTGACGGGCGTAGGCGAAAAGCGCGCCCAAAAATTCACGAAATTGAATATAACCAACGTGAACGAATTGATCCACCATCTTCCGCGCGCTTATCAGCACCGCGGCAACGTTTTAAGCCTTGCCGACGCGGAGGACGGTACGGTCGGAGCGTTTATTTTGACGGTCGGTTCCGAACCGAAAACCACCATGATTAAAAACCGTATGTCACTCACGAAGTTCATGGCGTTCGACGATACCCGACGCTGTCAAATCACGTATTTCAATCAGGACTACATAAAAAATTCGTTTATATTCGGCAATGCTTACCGTTTCTGGGGAAAAATAACAGTCCGCGGCGGGATGTGTATGATGTCCGCCCCGCAGTACGAACCGTACATCGAAGGCATACCGCTGCCGGAATTTATTCCGTTGTATCCGCTCACCGAAGGCATCACACAGAAAATCATGGCGAACACGATACAACACGCCGTGAAGAGAGTCATCGCCGAGGACGAGCTCCCTGAAATACTAACCGAAAATATACGCTCAAAGTATAATCTCTGCGACGTCCGTTACGCGATTGAGGCAATACACGCGCCGCTTAATTACGATATGCTCAACCGCGCGAGGGAACGGCTCGCATTCGACGAGCTGTTCACGTTCGCGCTTGGGATAACGTTAACCAAAACGAAAATCAAAAAAGTCAAAGCGCTGCCGATGAAACGCGTTGACTTGAAAAAGTTTTATTCGCTGCTGCCGTTCAAACCGACGAACGCGCAGTTGCGCACTAATGACGAAATTTTGGGCGACATGTGTGGCGAAGCGCCTATGTCGCGGTTGGTTTCGGGCGACGTCGGCAGCGGAAAAACCGTTTGCGCGGCGGCGGCGGTTTATATCGCGTGCAAGAACGGCTATCAGAGCGCGTTCATGGTGCCGACGGAAATTTTGGCGCAGCAGCATTACCACGATTTGAAGCCGATGTTTGAGTCGGTAGGAATCCGTTGCGCGCTGTTAATCGGTTCGCTCAAGCCGACCGAAAAACGCAGGATTCATGATTATCTCCAAACCGGTGTGATTGATTTGGTCATCGGAACGCACGCGTTGATTTCGGCAGGTGTTGCGTTTATGAAACTTGGGTTAGTGATTACGGACGAGCAACATCGTTTCGGCGTAATGCAACGCTCGGCGTTGGCCGAACGCGGGGAGAATCCGCACGTTTTAGTCATGTCCGCGACGCCGATTCCGCGGACGCTCGCACTAATTTTGTACGGCGATTTGAGTATTTCGGTTATCGACGAAATGCCGCCCGGTCGGCAGAAGGTGGATACGTTCATCGTTGACGAAGATTATAGAACACGGTTGAACGCTTTCATACGCAAACAAGTTGAAGAAGGCAGGCAGGTTTACATCGTTTGCCC
>WREN01000240.1 GCA_009779295.1 Oscillospiraceae bacterium
AGCCTTTTTTTTGTACTCATGATTACATCCTCCATTAAAATAATATAAAATTAACCCCCGAATGGTTAAAATCCGAGGGCATGAATTGCGTTAAAGCTCTCATCTCTCAGGATTTGGCACCTTGAAAAATATCAGGTTGCCGGGCTTCATTGGGCCAGTCCCTCAGCCGCTCTTGATAAGTTACTAACATTATATCATATATTTATTTTTTTTACAATATGTATTTATAAAATTTTAACTAATTAATTTGTTAAATATTTTTGCAGTCAATACTTTATACAGCATTACCGCAAGGATAGCGTTCAAAGTGATATTAATGACATTATATAATACTATTAAAGGTATAATTCCAATAATATCTTTTACTGCCATAGGTGTAAATAACGGAACAAATATCATATTTAACGGGATCATAAATAATGTCGCGATTACTATTGATACGCCCGTTGAAATGATTAATCGTTTAAACGTTTTCTTCCTGAATACTAATCCGGCAGGCAATACAAATCCGAATATTGCTAATATGTTCATAACTATTCCGATCCAACCTGATTGCGCGCTTACGGTAAGCCCTTGTACTATAGCCGTTACTGAACCGATTATCATTCCGTAAACCGGTCCATATAAAAATGTGCATATGAATATCGGTATCCTTCCCGCGTCAAATTCTAAAAACGGCAGCGGCGGAAAAGGTATACGCACTAAGTACATCAACGCTACAGAAAGAGCCGCAAATATTCCTAACAGTGCTATTTGTTTTGTGTTTATTTTCATTTTAAATTTTTCACCTTCATAAAAATTTATCCCCCCGCGTAAAAACACAGGGGGATTTAATTATAACCATTAATAGCCATAACTATTCAAATCTTTTCCCATCCGGACTTTAACCGTCGGTTTAGGAATTACACCTAATCAACAAATAAAATTATATTTGCTCGCGGACTATACCGCCGGTGCGGATTTTCACCGCCCCCAAAGATCTTATTATTCGATTTTTAACCACCCCGTCAATGCTGCGCATTGCAACGCCAACAAGTTGGCGATCACCTCCATAGAGGGGAATTAATTACGCCCTTCCAATTCCCCTCCTTGGAGGGGTGCCGACAAAGTCGGCGGGGTGGTATTCTTTATTCTTACGCCTTAATATCGATTACAACGCCGGAACCGACTGTTCTGCCGCCTTCACGGATAGCAAAACGGAGTCCCTTCTCAACCGCGATAGGGGTAATAAGCTCAACCGTCATATCAACGTTGTCGCCGGGGCGGCACATTTCAACGTCTTGCGGAAGCCCGATTATACCGGTAACGTCCGTCGTTCTGAAATAGAACTGCGGGCGGTATCCCGGGAAGAACGGATTTGCACGTCCGCCTTCTTTTTCGGTCAAAACGTAAACCTGTCCGACGAACTTTGTATGCGGTTGGATCGAACCGGGCTTACAGAGAACTTGTCCTCTTTCGATTTCGTTCTTCTGTACGCCGCGGAGCAATGCGCCTATGTTGTCGCCCGCTTCAGCCATGTCAAGCAGTTTACGGAACATTTCAACGCCTGTTACAACGCACTTTCTCTTTTCATCGCTTAAACCTACGATTTCGATTTCGTCGCCGACTTTGACCATACCTCTTTCAACTCTGCCCGTAGCGACCGTGCCGCGGCCTGTGATCGAGAAAACGTCTTCTACCGGCATTAAGAACGGCAATTCGTTCTTTCTTTCCGGAGTCGGAATAAAGCTGTCAACGGCAGCCATCAATTCATGGATCGAAGCGTATACAGGGTCATTCGGATCTTTGCTGTCAGACTCGAGAGCGTCGCGGGAACAGCCGCGGATGATAGGCGTATCATCGCCCGGGAAACCGTATTTATCGAGTAGTTCGCGGATTTCCATTTCAACGATTTCGAGTAATTCCTCGTCGTCAACGAGGTCTACTTTGTTCATGTAAACGACAATGGACGGAACGTTAACCTGGTGAGCGAGAAGAACGTGTTCTTTTGTCTGCTGAAGCGGTCCGTCGGAAGCCGCGACAACGAGTATCGCGCCGTCCATCTGAGCTGCGCCTGTGATCATGTTTTTAATATAGTCAGCGTGTCCGGGGCAGTCAACGTGCGCGTAGTGACGTTTGTCGGTTTCATACTCAACGTGACGGGTATTGATTGTAATACCTCTTGCCTTTTCCTCAGGAGCATTGTCGATCTGGTCGTATGCCATAAACGCTATTTTATCGTTTCCGAGGGAAAGCGTTTTTGTGATTGCCGCTGTCAGCGTGGTTTTGCCGTGGTCGACGTGACCGATCGTACCAATATTAACATGAGGTTTATTTCTTTCAAACTTAGCCTTTGCCATTTTTATGTCCTCCTAATAAAATTTTATTTATATTTTTTTATTTATTTTTTTGAATTTATTAATTCTTTAATAATAACTGTCTTTTATATTTATAATGTTATCCATAATGTGTTTCGGAACTTCCGCGAAGTGGCTCGGCTCAATCGAATACTGACCGCGCCCCTGTGATTTCGACCTTAAATCGGTCGCGTAGCCGAACATCTCCGAAAGGGGAGCCGTCGCTTTTATCTCCTCAATGCCCGCTGTCATATCCATGCTCACTATCTGTCCGCGCCTTGAAGTTATATCGCCTATAACGTCGCCCATGTATTCCTCAGGAACCATGACTACGACCTTCATAATCGGTTCAGTCAGGGCAGGGTCGGCGCGTTTCATCGCGTCCTTGAACGACATAGAACCCGCGATTTTGAACGCAAGTTCAGAAGAGTCCACGTCATGGTATGATCCGTCCAATAACGTTACTTTGACATCTACGACGTTATATCCGGCTAATATACCGGATTGCATCGCCCCTTGGATCCCGGCGTTGACTGCCGGAATATATTCTTTAGGTATCGATCCGCCGAACGTTTTGTCAATGAACTCGTACCCTTTTCCGGCTTCGTTGGGTTCGATTCTGATCTTAACGTGCCCGTACTGACCTTTGCCTCCGGTTTGCCGCACATACTTCATATCCGATTCCGCGGCTTTCTTGATAGTTTCTCTGTATGAAACCTGCGGTTTGCCGATATTCGCTTCAACTTTGAACTCGCGCAACAGCCTGTCAACGATTATTTCAAGATGCAGCTCGCCCATTCCGGCTATGATAGTCTGACCTGTTTCGTCATCGGTGTACGTTTTGAACGTCGGGTCTTCTTCCGCTAACTTAATCAGCGCCAGCGTCATTTTTTCCTGACCGGCTTTGGTTTTCGGCTCGATCGCGATTCTGATAACCGGTTCCGGAAAGTCCATCGATTCAAGGATGATGGGATTCTTCTCGGAGCATAACGTATCGCCGGTCGTCGTGTTCTTTACTCCTACTACAGCCGCGATGTCACCCGAATAGCAAACGTCAATATCCATCCTGTCATTCGAGTGCATCTGCAGTATCCGCCCCATCCGCTCGCGCGTGCCTTTGGTTGAATTGTAAACCATCGAACCCGCTTCAAGCGTTCCCGAATAAACTCGGAAGAAACATAACTTGCCGACAAACGGATCGGTCATAATCTTAAAAGCTAATGCTGAAAACGGCTTATCGTCGTCCGATTCCCTTTCTTCCGTTTCATCGTTATCCGGGTTAATTCCCTGTATCGCGGGCACGTCGATCGGCGAAGGAAGGTAATCTATCACCGCGTCGAGCAGTTTCTGCACGCCTTTGTTTTTGTACGACGTGCCGCATATCACCGGCACCATCTTGCCGTCAATCGTAGCTTTGCGTATGGCAACTTTCAATTCATCTATCGTAGGTTCCTCACCCGCGACATATTTTTCAAATAAGAACTCGTCAGCTTCAGAAGCGGATTCGATCATTACGACCCTTGCTTCTTCGGCCGTCGCCAGCATATCGTCCGGTATCGGCTCGACCCGCATGTCTGTTCCTAAATCATCGTAATAAACGTCGGCTTCCATATTGACGAGATCAATTATCCCTTTAAAGTTCTCTTCCGCGCCGA
>WREN01000241.1 GCA_009779295.1 Oscillospiraceae bacterium
AATAATCCCGTTTCCCAGCCGGCAACGCTGAATCCGTACAAATCGTTCTCGTCCATAACGCCGTCGCCGTTTATGTCTTCTTTGACGTCTTTTGAAACTTCGTACAACTTATCAAACGTCCATTTCCCCGCCGTAACTACATCGTAAAGATTTTCAACTTTGTAATTTTCTTTCAACTGCTTGTTAAAGAGTATCATATTGATACGGTCGTTCGAAGTGATACTGAAATCGCTCAGGGCTAAGAAGAGTTTATTGCCGACAGAGAGATTATATCTGGCGTTCTGATCCCACCAGGGTTTTGACAAATCTACATACGGAACCGTTTCCCAATTCTTAAGATAACCGTTCAAAGCGGTAGTTCCGCCTAAGATTTGATGAGTTAGGAGCAGGTCGTAAATATCATCGCCTGCGAGAAACGCTTTCTGAACCGCGGCGTTAGGACGGTTCTCGTCGTCTTCCGGCAATTGGATCATGACTATTTTGACGTTGAACATTTCCTCGACGATCATATTCCGCAAGTAAACGGCGTCGTTGATAGGTTCGCCGGTTTCTTTTTCAGCGAATATGTCTCTGGTATGGTGCGCATACGCATGCGCTTCATCGCCGCGCGTGATGACAGTAAATTCATATCCGCCGAAGTCTGAATTTATGGGAAGATATTTAAATATTTCAGGTTCGGTAATGATTTCATTTGCTTCAGTTTCGTTTGAATTTTCTGATTTTTCTACATCAACGGTTTGATTCGAGCATGAGATTAAAAGTATAGTTATTAATGTTATGAAAATTAATTTATTCAAAATATATTCTCCCTAAAATTTATTATCCGGCGGCGGACGTCTGCGCGGTTGCTGATTGTTTTGTTGCTGTCTCATTTGCTGGATCCTTGCCTGATGCGCGGCGCGACGGCGTTTGCGGCGTTGAATAACAATAAGATTACGTATTATAACATATATGACAAACAGTACAAACGCGATGAACAGGATTAACAAACCCCATAGAAACGCGTCAAGCAATCCTGAATTTTTACTGTGTAAAGTTACCTCGTCGAGCCATAATCCGTATGTTCCGTCATGTTTTAAATTATCGGTCGGTTTGATCCAGAGTTTCATTCCGTCAATATTGCTGAATACGTCCGTCATCGCACTGACCGCGAACGTCACTTCATCCCATCTGCCCGTAGTAACAGTTGAAACTGATTCGTATACGGCGTTGCCGTTTGTTGCGTCGCCGACATTATAAAGCCGAAGCATAATATTAAGCGAAGTCACGCTGACCGGAGCGTCTACTTTTACTTTGAACGTTATATACTGGACGTTTTTGAAATTGAACCGCTTGCTTCCGATACAGCTGATACCCATATATTCGCCCGCGTACTGAGCTTGCAAACTTGTATAAAGCATTGACTTATCGGATACGGTATCCTGCCGTAACTGTAGATAGTTTGAATTATCCGATTCGAAAAAATTATTGAATGACCCTTCAGAAAAATCAAATAACAGTTTATCTTTAATGCCTCTGCCGATATCCTGTTTTAAAACCGGCGAAGCGGTAAATATTTTACGTTTTGCTACATTCGCTTCTTTGAAGCCCGGAATGGCATCCGTCCATTCTTTAATCCCTATTTGAGACAGAGCAAACGCGGTTTGCGACATTGCGTCGGTTGTATCCATATATTTAAATACATTATAAGCGGTTTTTTTACCGAACGGCGCGTTGTCAATATTGTTTTGATTCATCCATAAACCGAACCGTTCATTTTCGCTCGGGTGGTCAACATGGCGGTGATAAATTATCGCGTCGATCATCGGATAAGTCTGCGCTTTGAAAAATCCGTACGCGATCGAAGCGGCCTGCGCGGAAGCGTTGGATTCATCGATACCGGAATGTACACCAAATTCGCTTATCAAAATATTTCTGACGCGCGTGTTGTATTTAAACGTCTCTTGCGTTAGGAAGTCGCATAACGCGCCGATATTTTTCATAGTTATATACGGGGTAACTGCGTAATCGTCCAACGCGCCGTCGTCGTTCCATATTTCGGAATTCCGCAGTTCGGAAGCGTAAACGTTTATCGCGAGATACCACGGAATGTTACCCGCGTCCGCGATTTTTTTATTGAAAGCCTCAAGCAGCGCGCGTCCGCTGTAATCAAGTTCGGGGTCGGCTATTATATCGGCTGAACCTGAGGAGTGGTTAAAATTGTTGGCTACCGATACATACACGCGCCCGTTTGAATAAACGGAGCGCAATGCCGTGTCCGCGATACGGAATGCCGTCACATATTGATTCAGATAACTGTCGAGCGACATCGGACCCATATTGTTCCATGCGCGGTTGGAGTTCACCTGATAGCCGAAAATGAAACTTCCCGCGAATCCGTATAAACGGTCTTCGCGCGTGTAACGTTCGGCGAGGAATGTCATAAAACTCTGCATATATTGCACGCTTTCTTGGTTCTGGATGTTAAACGCATACAATTTCACATACGGATCGATATTTCCGTAATAAAGGCATTTCAATTGTTCGGGTGTATTGTCTTTTACCGGCGTCAGTATAATATTCAAATATACTTCAATCCCGGCGTCGGTATAAACTTTTATCTTTTTGTCGAGGTTTTCAAGTTCGCGTTTACTTATAAAATAACTTTTGTTGTCGTAAAGATAAGGTTCCGAGTTTGATCCGCTTTCGACGAGCATATATTCGTTTATCGGCACATTTATAACGGTGTGCGAAACGCCGAGTTCCTGCGCGTCGGTGTCCATTTGAATCTTTAAACCCTTTTTCGACGCGTATGTCGGGTAAGCGTATTTTTCTGCCGCGGCAATTTCGGGGTTGTCAATAAAACGCGCGGACGTAATAAGGGTAAAATTACCATCGGGATTCTTTTCAGCTACCAGATATTTTGCGTATAATTTAGTTTTGTTATCTTTCTTAAACTCCAGCTTGAATGAAAACGAAGCAGATACTTTAACATCAGCCGCCGGTTTCAATTCATGTAAACGTGAAGTGCTTTGGTAGGGAAAAATTTCGAACAAATAAATCCTGTCGTTTTTGTGCGCGCTGACATAGTCGGAAGTGAGATTGCCCTTTATTTCAATTGCGGTCAAATCCTTGTTTATAAGCACCGAATTGATTTTATTCGAGTCGCCGTTAGCGGCGTTGCTTCCAACCGCAAATGCGCACGCGATTAAAATACAAACACATACAGCAATTAAAATATTCTTTTTCATGATTTTTTATTCAACCCCTTTCGCTATTTATATTATTTAATTTTTTATCCACATAGCCGGACGAACGCCTGCCGGATTACAGAACGCTTCAGCGCCGGTTTTGTCAAGCAAAAAGTGTCCGTCATCGTCCATACTAAGGTTTCCGGCTATATTTATACCGCCTTGGTCATACCCGTCGCCGCAAAATCCCATTATATTCGTGACAAAATTCCTGTTGCACCCGGGCGAACGCAGCCAATAGTGGAAACACACGCAGTCATCGTCTACGGCGCGGCGATTGACGTTATATTGGTCGTCTATCCACGGAAGGAACTCGTCCTTGCACCAGTCGCCCCACGGAGAAGGATACATATACCGCGTTCGTATCTGCCCGCTGTCGCCGAAATATTTTAAAACTTCGTCAACGCTGAGTAAAAATATTTTGTCGTTTGTAGGATTGCAGCCGCTCGTGCCGTACCACGGATTGTCGGGATTTTCGTTCATCACTTCGATAATCCGTTCACGGTAAGAAGCCCTGAACGATTCGTAGAACTCGCCGTTCAGGTATTTGCGCATGTCGCACGTTTCCCATGTGATTTCACATTCTTCGCTGTGATATGGCCGCTTTTCGATGACTTTCTCTGTAACGATTAATGTTTTATCGTCTTGTTTATCCAACACAAACCAATCATATCCGCCGAACTTTATTTTTCCGCCGTTCGGAATCGGAATAGGTTTCACAGGATATCCGCAATCGGGACACAT
>WREN01000242.1 GCA_009779295.1 Oscillospiraceae bacterium
CAAGCCTCATACGTCTTTTCGCCGTTGAAATACGGGTCTAAACCTTGCATTAAAAGCCCCAACGGAGTACCCATAGGTAGCACGCACGAATCAACATTTATTAACATATCCACATACTGATCGTGTACTTCTTTGGGAATCGCTTCCCAAATAACGCTCCCGTCGTCAGTAGCTCCTCCATTTCCGATTTTTTCCAATTCTGATTTGGCATATGCTCTGGCTGCGGCCGTTAATACCGGAATACTCATTTGGTAATAAGTATACGGATTTTGTACCGGTAACGACTGTATATCATACGACAGCAATAGTTTTATGAAATTATACGCGTTTTTCTTGTTTTCGGAACTCTGCCTTATACCCGCGTAGTTGTTTACTATAGCAGTAGTACCTCCGTTTGTATCAGAGAAGATTGTAACCAAAGGTGTGCGGTCGTTAATAAGAGCGCCGTAGTCATAATAAAAATATTTTATCTGTCCGTAGCGAATCATCTCGTCAAGATATAAAACCCGCCCTGACCTTAACCCTATCACCGGATCGGTGCTTCCGGTATATCCTGATCTTGCGTTTGAAATCTCATCAATATACGAATAAAATTCCCTATTCGGATGATTCATAAAAGTAATTATCTCTTTATTTAAATCCGCTAAATTCTTTAAATTCGGATCGCTCAAGTCCACTTTGCGGTTTTCATAATCTACAAATTTTATATTACTGTAAGGAAAATAAGTAACCATATGATATATAGAAGGATAATTAGAGGAAATATATTTATTGGGTATATCCATGTTGTTTGTCATAAATTTTCTTATCGCGCCTGTAAACCCTTCCAGCGTTGATAAATCGGATAAGGCAATGTTTTCAGCATCCAAATTTTCTTGTAACGTTAGAATTGTGAAAACCGAATAGTCGATAGGCATTACGTAACGTTTTCCCTTATAAATGCCGCTGTCAATTATGGTGTTGTTATAGAGGTTCATATTGAAATCGGTGTCCGCGTTTATAGTTTCGGTCAAGTCAAAGAAGATTCCGGAATCCATAGTTTTATAAATGTCGTCGAAAAGAGGCAGGAAGGAATCTACTATTATTACATCGGGTCCTTCACCCGCGAGTAATTCAGTTCTCACCATATTTCGGAAATTATCGGCGTTGAATGATTCGCTGAGTTCAAAAAGTTTATATTCCACTTCAACGTGCCTATTCATATTTTTATAATATGTTACCGCCGGTTTGAGTATCGAATCAATAAACGAATTATGCCCATATATGACGAGCTTATCCGTGTCTTCGAGTTCGAGGATGTTTATACTTGGCTGCTGTGTATCCGGCATTAATTCGCTAATGGCGGGCCAGTTTATTTTTATCGCAAGAACCAATCCCGTACCCAGCACGGCTATGACGATGACACACGCGATGATAACGCCGGCTCTTTTGCGCGCTGTATCCATAATGGATGATAACCTTTTTTTCATTGTCTTTTTCCCTCCGTTCAAATATGTTGACAACCGTGTTTTCAGTTTTGTCTGGTATCTTACAACGTCGAGTATTGTGGCGCTGTAATAACGGCGCGTTTCCAGGTCCGTGCCTTTTACAACTTCGTCGTCACAGGAAAGTTCGCAGCTTACGGCGACCGATTTTTCAAGCAGGTAGACGACAGGATTGAACCAATGCAGCGCCGTGGCGAGCATGAGTAAGAATCTATACCACACGTCCCCGCGCTTGTAGTGAACAAGCTCATGTTTGAGGATGAACCGTAGTTCGTTATGATTAAAATCCGTTTCCGGCAGAATGATCAGGGGTTTCACAACCCCGACGAGCATCGGGCTTACGGCAAACGGGCATATCTGCAAATTGATCCTTCTGTTTATTTTCATTTCCGTTTTCAAGCTACGGAACAACTCCAGAGTTTCTTCGTCCGAAACGTTTTCGCCCCATCGTTTTGTCATTTTTATAAAACGACGGTGATGTATTATTTGATATGTAATGAACACAGCCATTCCGATTAACCATACAATCGCCGCAACATCCCACCATGATATATTTGCGAGGATGTTTGTTTTCGGCAAAACGGCGGCAGGCGTTTCAATGAGTGTGGTTTCCGTAAATACGTTCGGTACGTAATTCACTTCATATAACGGAGAATTTTCTGCCGAAGGTATTTCACGTTCAACATATTCGTAAACGGGCATTGCCAGTCTTTCCGGCACCTCTAATTGGATTGCGGCATTTTCCATACCGAAGTTCGGGCGGAACGGAATAATCAACCCGATTATGATTATCAGCCACGCGTAATACCACCATTTTTCGGAATACCGTTTCGCAAGTAAGCGGTTGAGTAACATATACGCCAATGTAAGCGCCGACATGACCGCCGAACACTCAAGCAGCATAACCATAAAATTATACATTTTATTTTTACTCCTTCCTTTCTTTCAACCATTCAACCAACTCGTCAATATCCTTGCTGCTCAGCGCTTTGTCATCGTTCAGTGTATTGACAAGGTGAATAAATGAATTTTCATGATATTGTTTGATAAACATGCTTGTTTCGAATTTCAGATAATCCTCGCGCTCCACGAGCGGATAATATGAACGTTCCTTGCCGTTTTTCTCAGATTTCAGAAAACCGCGGTTTACCAATCTCGTCATGAGCGTAACGACGGATTGTATCAGCCATTCTTTCTCATACCCCAGCTTTTCCATAATAATGCTTGTGGTGACAGGATGTTCGCTTGACCACACTACTTTCATAATTTCAAACTCCGCGTCCGGTAATTTTTTCATTTTTTGCATAAAATATATTAACCCCTTTCAATTTAAGACAATCGTATTATTTATATAATACACCTGTATTACATGATTGTCAAGAGGTTTTTGAAAATTTGTTGAAAAAAATTTTACGTTTGGATTATAAAATACTGCGAGTTTTTACGTTTATTTGACTCTAAATATATAAAGAGCGGTTTTAAAATAAAAAATACAGGGAATTTCATCAACTATAAATATATAGTGTGAAAATTTACAAATAAGATGCATAAAATTAATAATTTGTTTGCAATAGCTTATCATTTAAAGTAGAAAATTGTATATATTAAATGTATAATAAGCATATATATTAATAATAAATAATTTATTACCTTATTAAATATGTGAAGAGGTAGAACTGCACTTATCAAGAGCGAGCGGATCAAGACAGAGTAACCACGTTTCTGTCTTAAAATAAAAAAAACGAGGCTGAAAACGGAGAACCCCAACTCCAGACTAAAAGAGGCAAAAAAAATAAAACAACCAAAATAATATCATTAGATTATTTATTTTAGGTTAGAGGGGAAACGAAGAAATGAAATATCAACCGTATTTTTCAAAATTTTTAAATGAAAAGCAACAAAAAAGAAAAGCTGCGTATATTTCTAAAGTAATTACAACTTTTGCTGCCGCCACATTGATTTTAGGTTCGGCAGCTCTTGTTGTGTCCGCAGATGAACCCGACGATCCTGATGATTTATTTGAATCATCAAATAACAACCAAAACGCAAACTCGATAGAATTGGATGTAGGCGTGTATTACTTCCGTAGATCGAACGGTGAAGTGTTTATTTTCACAGTGACAGAGTACGGATGGTATGACCTGGGCGGAGTTACACCGTCAACAGAAGCGGCATATATTGCGTACTTGGAAAGGTTAGCGAGAGCAGACGGAGCGATATATCTGAGCGCAGGAGTGTACTATTTCCAAAGAGCGGACAGCGATGAAGTGTTCATGTTTACGGCTCCACAAGACGATTGGTACGACATGGACGGAGCGGTACAAGTAACGGAAACGGACTACATCGCGTACATAGAGAGTGTGAGAGCGGCAGATGAAGCATCGATATACCTTGAAGCAGGAACATACTACTTCGCTAAGGACGGCGAAGTGTTCATGTTCGTGGTG
>WREN01000243.1 GCA_009779295.1 Oscillospiraceae bacterium
ACAGAACGCGAGAAGCAATACGGCAGAAGCACGCAGGAGCTTGAAATCGAGTACAGATTCATCAAAAATCTGCTCGTAAACGCCGGAGAGGACATTGCTTAATCACTTAAACAACGCCCTCAACGGTTCTGTAAAATCGCTTGTAAATACGCTTGATCCAGAAGTGTATTTACGGACTGGCGGAGAGGGAGGGATTTGAACCCTCGAAAGGTTGCCCTTTACGTGATTTCCAATCACGCGCGCTCGACCGGACTACGCGACCTCTCCATGTATGTTATCCCTGAAACGCCTTTTATCTTCCAATCGGAAAAATGGCAAACATTTAGGGCAAACATCAAAAATATTCACTTTGTATTCTAACCTGAAAGCCGCATAAATGCAAGGCTTTCATTCACAACAAGGGCTAATGGCTTACAGTCTTTCCAATCACGCGCGCTCGACCGGACTACGCGACCTCTCCGTTTAATAATTTAGTTATTTAACGCTTTTATAATATCGTCAAATTCAATCAACAGCGCTTGAGTTTGACTTATCAGCAAAGTTGTATATTTATGGGCATCTCCGGTTTCCCACGAACCTTCATGCTCCATTGCGCCGGAACACTTCGGCACGAAAAACGTTTGTACTTTATCATTCATATGCGCGATACCGATGGCGCGGAACAAAACACACATATTTGAGCAATAGCCGGTATAGACCAATTTGCTGACACCGATACTTTTCAAATATTCCGCAAACGAATCTGCGGTATAATCCTCATGATAGAATTTATTCGCTTTACCGTCATCCGCAAGTTTTTGCAAACAGGGAGTAATTAGTTTATTATAATCCGCGTTTTCCGGATTGCCCGTAAAAATTATTACAGGGAAATCGTTATTCGCCGCGGCTTCCATAAGCGGCAGTGTAAATTCCTCTGTAATCTTCCCAAAGTACCCGTTTAAATTCTCGTCCGCCCAATCCGCCCAAGGATCCATTACAAGGAACGCTGTGTCGGCGTTGGAAAATGTACGGTTAAACTCATACCAAGCGTCGCCCGTTTTAAGTTTCCCGTAACCCAAAGATATATACTGTTCATTTTCGTTATACGCCCAATGCGAATAACGCTTCGTGATCAATTCAAAAGACTTTATAACCAGCACCTCCGTTTTTAACGCATAAATATTATATCATATCAGACATATTTTTGTCAACAAAAATTTTTATTAAAAAATTATTGACAAGCGTTTTTCATTGTGATATAATAAACCAATTACGATAAAGGAGTGATGATTAATGGAGTTAAAAAATAACAGGAAATTAAAGGTTGGGGTGATTGGCGCGACAGGAATGGTAGGACAGCGTTTCTTGACTTCGCTTGAGAATCATCCTTATTTCGAAGTTGTGACATTAGCGGCGAGCGGACGTTCAGCCGGGAAAACTTACGAAGAATCGGTCGGCGACCGTTGGAAATTGGACATAGCTATGCCGGATTCCATCAAAAACATAGTAATCAAAGACGCCGCGGAAGTAAATAAAATCTGCGATGAAGTGGATTTTATATTCTGCGCGGTAGATATGCCGAAAGATGAAACAAAAGAATTAGAAAATTCTTATGCAAAAGCGGAAACGCCGGTCGTGTCCAACAATTCCGCGCACCGCTGGACGCCTGACGTTCCGATGTTTATTCCCGAAGTCAACAGCAACCATATGGAAATAATAGAATTCCAACGCAAACGTTTGGGAACAACGCGCGGATTTATCGCCGTCAAACCCAACTGCTCGATCCAAAGCTACGTGCCGATGCTGCACCCGCTTATGAAATTCGAGCCTTACGAAATCGTCGCGACGACTTATCAGGCAATATCGGGCGCGGGCAAATCGTTCGCCGATTGGCCCGAAATGATCGACAACGTTATTCCGTACATCGGCGGCGAGGAAGAAAAAAGCGAACAGGAACCTCTCAAAATCTGGGGTGAAATCAAAGACGGCGCGATTATCAAAGCAAAATCGCCGTCGATTACGACGCAATGTATCCGAGTGCCCGTAACGGACGGACATCTCGCGGCGGTGTTTGTAAAATTCAGAAATAAACCTTCAAAAGAAGAAATCTTATCTATGTGGAAAAATTACAAAGGCAGACCGCAGGAGCTGAAACTTCCGAGCGCGCCCGAACAGTTCATCGAATATTTCGAAGAAGACAATCGTCCGCAAACCAAACTCGACCGCGATATATACGGCGGTATGGGAATCACGGCGGGCAGACTTCGCGAGGATTCCGTGTACGATTACAAATTCATCGGCTTGTCGCACAACACGTTGCGCGGAGCTGCCGGCGGCGGCGTACTGACAGCGGAGTTGTTGTTTGCTGAAGGATTTATTACCTATAAATAATTTATGATTACTATCCGTAAAGCAATACCCATCGACGCTGAAGCGTTGTGTGATTTGTATTTCAACCATTTGACCGCAAATCCGCCCAAAGAACCGCAGGATATGACGGCATGGCGGGAGAAAATCGCCCGTTTCGAAACTGACCCGTATTACCATTTGCTTGTTGGGATCGTTGACGGCAGGATTGTATCTTCGGTGACTTTGGTTGTGATTGAAAATCTTCCGCATAATCTGCGTCCGTATGCCATAATTGAAAATGTAGTTACACATACAGATTACCGCGGTAACCATTACGCGACCGCGCTTATGAACCGCGCAAGTGAAATCGCTGAAGGACTTGATTGTTACAAAATAATGTTGTATACCGGATCAAAACGCGAAAGCACGTTACGGTTTTACGAAAACTGCGGATTTGACAGCAACTATAAAACGGCGTTTTTAAAACCGTTGTAAAAAAGTTAATAAATTGGTATTTATTTATAAAAATTTTCATGCTATAATATAACCATAGTACACAAATGAGGTGGAATTATATTATGAAAATCAATATTGTTGGAAGAAATGTGGAAGTTACTGAAGAGTTGAGGAATTTGTTCGATAAGAAACTTGCAAAATTCGATAAATTTTTCAGGGATGACGCGGTCGCGCATATCACGTTAAGCAAAAAACGCAATTTGGAAATGTTTGAATTAACCATATCGAGCGGCGGTACATTGTACAGAAGCGAGGAAGGAAATACTACTTTTAACAACGCGTTGGATAACGCTATAGCGGCAATTGAGCGGCAAATCAGAAAAAACAAAACGCGGCTTGAGAAGAGATTGCGGGAAGGCGCGTTCATCAAGGATGTGGCGACTTCTGCGGCAACTTATGTTGCGCCGGAACCTGTCATTGAGGAAGATCCGGAGTATCAAATACGCATAAAAACTTTCTCAATGAAACCGATGTCGCCCGACGAAGCGATTTTGCAGATGAATTTGTTAGGACATGAATTTTTCGTATTTGAAAACGATGTGACCGGCATGGTAAACGTTGTTTACAAGCGCAAAGACAATAACTACGGCATGATAGTGCCTGAAAAGAAATAAATATCGGCGGCGGATTTTTATAAATCTGCCGCTGAATTATAAGGAGATGTTTAAAATTAAAAAAATAATGTTAGTTTTCGGCACGCGGCCCGAAGCTGTGAAGATGTGTCCTTTAGTTAATGAGTTGAAACGCCGCGGCGGCGTGAAGGTCGTCGTATGTGTGACGGGTCAGCACAGGGAAATGCTCGATCAGGTATTGAACGCGTTCAGCGTCGTTCCGGATTACGACCTTGAAATAATGAAACAGCGGCAATCTTTATTTGATATAACCGTAAATATTTTGGACAGCATAAAAACCGTACTCGACGAAGTAAAACCCGACGTCGTTTTGGTTCACGGAGACACGCCGACTTCATTTGTATCTGCGCTCGCTTGTTATTTTCTTCACATACCTGTCGGGCATGTTGAAGCGGGATTGCGCACAGGTAATATTTATTCACCATGGCCGGAGGAATTCAATCGGCAGGC
>WREN01000244.1 GCA_009779295.1 Oscillospiraceae bacterium
TTTAAACGGCGACGGCGTAATCGACTTTAATGACGTATACGCCATAGGCAACGATTATACCAGCGGGCAATTCTTTTATTACGCTACCGGCGAGAAAATCGCCGTGCTTGACAAAGACGGCTCACCGAAACTGACGGTCGGCGGCGAACGCTCGATAACCGTTATGGATAAAATAATCGAAATAATGAACGATAAAAATTTAATGATTTGGACAGCCACAATAGTAAGGGACGCAAAAGTTGACGGTTGGGAATACCTTCTGAAAATGTTCAATGAAAACAGGCTGCTCATATATCAGGTAAGCGTTTTCTGCATTAAGGAATTGCGCGGTATGTTCGACGATTTTGCTATTGTGCCCCATCCTAAATATAACGAATTTCAGGATGATTATTATATGATAGTGTCCACACACAGATGTCCGGGCGTATGTATCCCCGTCACCAACACGGAACTTGAACTTACCGGGATCATTCTCGAAGCGATGGCTTATTATTCGCAGCCGATACAGGTAGCTTATTATGACGTAACGCTTACCGAAAAATTCGCGCGCGACGCTGACAGCCGCGATATGCTCGATATAATATTCGGCGGCAGAACTTATGATATCGGCAAAACGTTCGGCTGGGGAAGCTATATCGTGCAAATGGATACCGCTATAAATAAAAACGAAGCATTCGCTTCTTATTACGAAGCAAACAGAACAAAAGCGGAAACAGAAATGCAAAAATCATACGGAATATTCTTGGAGGTATAAACAGAAATGCAAAAGTTTTTTTGTTTGATAACAGCGTTATTAATTTTAATCAGTGTAATTGCGGCGTGCGGAGATAGTAATTCCGGATCTAACGAAACAACCACGGCAGCGGCGAATGTTGATACAACGGAATCAGTAGATTCGCGTCCGCCGCTTAACGTTCCTGCGAAGGATTACGGCGGATATCAGTTCAATATTCTGACAGTAAATACTTACGTCACGGGAAACAATATAAATCATGGGGCGAATTATTACAGCGATTTCATTTATGTGGGAGAACGCGCGGGCGAACCAATCAATGACGCAGTTTACGACCGCAATTTAAAAATGATGGAAGAATTCGGCGTAGAAATCGTTGCTGCGGAAGCAGCGGACGTTTACGGGCAGGCAAGAAAATTAATCCAATCGGGTGATAATTTATATGATGTAATCACGCCTCCGATCGACAGTTCGTTTCAATTGGCTCAGGAAAAATTTTTGTATAATTTATATAATATTCCGTATCTTGAACTGAGTAACCCCTGGTGGGATCAGGCGTTGATTAAAAATCTTTCGCTCAATAACAAATTATATGTAATAACGGGCGATATAAGTATTCAGGACGAAGAATATAACTGGTGTTTCGGTTACAATAAAGAATTATTAAACCAAACCTCCAACGCTTTGGATTTGCACCAGCTTGTCAGGGACGGTAAATGGACATTGGACGTCATGTATGACCTTGGTAAGTCTGTAACGCGCGACCTCAACGGCGACGGTGTATTAGATAACGAAGACCTTTTTGCTTACGGTAACGACTATTCGGCAACGCATGGTTTCTTTAGTTCCGCCGGTGAAAAAATCGCAATGCTTGATAAAGACGGCTATCCGCAGCTTACTGTCGGAGGCGAACGCGCGATAACAGTAATTGACAGATTGACGGAAATCTTCAACGATACAAATTTTATGATATGGGCAAGCAAAATGAGTAAAACTGTTACTGACAACGGTTGGTTGGAATTGCGTTTAATGTTCAGGGAAGGCAGATTGATGCTATATACGCTCAGTATGTACGTAGTGAAAGTGCTGCGGGATATGGTCGATGATTTCAGTCTTCTGCCCGCGCCGAAATTCGATGAACGGCAGGAAAATTATTATATGAGTACAACCACGGTTTCTTGTCTGGGCATTTGCATTCCGATCACGAACATGGAACTTGAGCGCACGGGTATCATTCTTGAAGCTATGTCATATTATTCCAAACCGATAAAAGAAGCGTATTATGATATAACGCTGATCGGGAAAATCACGCGCGACGAAGAAAGCCGCGACATGCTTGAGATTATTTTTAACAGCGTATCATATGATATAGGAGATGTATTCGGATGGGGCGGTTATAAGAACCAGATTTATACCGCTACGCAAAAAAATACGGGATTCACGGCTCTGTATGAAGCTAACAGGACAAGAGCGGAAAATGAAATTGTAAAATCGTATGATATATTCTTGGAGATCGATACTTAAACATTCATATTTTTGGAGGATTTTTTTGAAAATGAAAAAGTTTATTAGTTTATTTTTAATTTTATTAATGTTAATAACTTTAATCGCCGCTTGCGGGGACGGCGGTGAAACCAAAGGGTCGCACGATACAAACACAACTGCGGCGAAAAACGAAATAATCGAAGAGGGAAGTACTCGCCCGCCATTGAATGTGCCTGTTAAGGATTACGACGGGTATGAATTCAGAATTTTATCTATCAATACGGCGGTAACCGGAAACACCGCAAGTTTGGGTTCATATTATAACAGCGATTTCATCTATATTCCTGAACGTGCGGGTGAACCGATAAACGACGCAGTTTATGACCGCAATTTGAAAATAAAGGAAGAATTCAATGTTGATATAATAAACAAAGAAGTAGCGGATGTATACGCCGAAGCCCGGAAAATAATAATTTCCGGAGAAGACGCTTACGATATAGTTATGCCGTATATCGACCCTTCTTTTACTTTAGCGCAGGAAAAATATATTTATAATTTATATACCGTTCCTCATCTTGATTTGAGCAATCCGTGGTGGGACCAGGCTTTAGTTAAGGGATTGTCGCTCAACAACAAATTATATACGATAACAGGCGATATAAGTATGCAGGATGAAGAACTGAACTGGGCTATCTGCGTCAATAAAACTTTGATGGAACAATATGAAGTGCCGGATTTATATCAGATCGTCAGGGCAGGAAAATGGACGCTTGACACGATGTACAATATCGGCAAATCGGTTACATATGATTTAAACGGCGACGGAATATTGAATTGGGAAGACGTTTACGCTTACGGCAACGACGCGTCCGGTAATCAATTCTTCTATTTTGCGGCCGGCGAAAATATCGCGGTGCTCGATAAAGACGGTTATCCTAAATTGACCGTCGGCGGAGAACGCGCGATTTCCGTTATGGATAAAATCACCAATATTTTCAATGATACTAATTTCATGATCTGGGCAAGTAAAATAACAACGTCCGCCGGCGGTTGGTCGGAACTCCGCGTAATGTTCAGGGAAAACCGGTTGATGATATTTTCGCTCAGTATGTACGCGGTCAAGGAATTCCGCGGGATGGTCGATGATTTCGGAATATTGCCCGGTCCCAAATACGATGAGAAACAAGAAGATTATCATATGATAATGAGTACGCACGCTTGTATTTCCGTATGTATCCCGATAACAAACAATAATCTCGAACGCACCGGAATCCTTCTCGAAGCCATTTCGTATTATTCGCAGCCGATACAGGAAGCGTATTACGATATAACGCTGACGGGTAAATTCACGCGCGACGAAGAGAGCCGCGAAATGCTCGATTTAATATTCGGTAACGTGGTTTACGATATCGGTAAAGCGTTCGGATGGGGCGGTTTTATCGCGCAAATGCTTACTGCTACGCAAAAGAATACAGGATTTGCGGCGCTTGTCGAAGCTAACAGAACTAAAGCGGAAACGGAAATTGAAAAGTCGTTTGAAATATTTATGGAGATTGATACATAAAAAATTTTTTGGAGGTTCGCAATATAAAATGAAAAAGTATATTTGTTTAATTCTGGCATTATTAATGTTTGTAAGTTTGGTTTTGATTGCCGCATGCGGTGACGGTAACGCAAACGATAACAAAAAAA
>WREN01000245.1 GCA_009779295.1 Oscillospiraceae bacterium
AAAGGAACGCACATTTCGACTACATCGACCGTACGCTGTTTATTAAATGCGATTTGCGGGATACCCGCGTTATCTTTTTGTGTATAACGTATACCGCTGGCGATAATAAAATTATTGGTATCGAAATTTACCGCCATATGCCCGTAACAATCGTTAATATCCATAATGCCGTCGCCGTTGACGTCGTGCGCCACGGTTTTGCACATTCCCATCATTTTAGGTATAGTCCAATTATTCGCCCTGACTAAATCATACATGTTTTCCAATCGGAGCAAACTGCAAATAGAAACTTATATCGCCCGTAACAACCTGCAATTTGCCGAACAATTCAAATTCTTTCACACCGTTCTGATCCCACCACGAATGTGACAAATCTAAATTTGATATTGTGTAGAAGTCAATAACTAAATTATTACCCATAAAAAGCGGCAAATTATTACCGTTAATGTACGCTATATCAACTGCGTCTTCATCAGCCATAATAAGTTTTTGAAGTTCAGGTCCGCATGTCGTACGGTCTTGAAACGGATACGTCTTTATTGTAACACCTAATTCTTCCTCAATCTTTTGATTACGTAAATAAAGCGCATCGTTTATCGGGTCGCCGTCCTGTTCCGGCGCGTAAGCGTCGCAATATTTTGTTACGTGCCAAGTCAGAGTGACGCCGCGCACGATATGATCCATCGCGCCGATGTTTATCACCGCTCCGTTGTAATTGACATTGGGTGGTTTATATTCCTGTACCACAGCGGTTGTTTCATCGGTTTTCGCGCCGGTAGTGCTTTCCGGTATATTGCCGGATTCGTCAGCCGCGCAAGCCGTGATTATCAATAATAATGTCAAAATTATTAACATTGAAATTATTTTTTTCATTTTATCACCTCAACGTCTCTACTGTTTTATCGATTTCCGTTTGTATCCTCGTTTCGATTCTCGCGAATTCCGACGCGTAATTGACATTTTTATTCGCAGCCATCGCCGAGAACATAGTATACATCGTGCCCCAGTCGTATATCATACCAAGGTCGTAATAATAGTTGGCGAAAATAAGTTTAAGCATTTCAGCGGAGTCATCGTCGCGCAGCGCCTTATTCATAACCGTGGTATCGATGTACGCGGGAGTTATTTCCTGCTGCGAATAATACCCCATCGCTTCAAGGACATGACCGGTCATTTCGAATTTGCTGTTTGTCGCGGGAACCAAAATATAAGTACACCAGGATGAACTTGTCGGGCAATAATAATTATCCTGCGCCGTGTCGTATTTCGGCGGCGGCAATATGCCGAAATCGGCGTCCATGCTGCGCAATTCTACAGCGACAAGCAACTGATTGTTAAAGAACAACGCCCGGTCGTCAGCAAACGTCGGCAGTAAAAAGTCCCTGAACGCCTGCGGAAATCTTGCGGAAAAATTCGACGCCAATATATTTGTTTCTTTATCGTTTATAAACGGTACGCACATTTCAATTAAATCTATAGTGCGCTGCCCGGTGACCATTATTTGCGGAACGCCTTCGCTGTCTTTTTTCGTCAAACGTACGCCGCCTGAGATAACCATATTTCCAAGTCCGCCCGTTTCTGTCAGCAATCCGTAACAATCCTCAACGTCCATTTTACCGTCGCCGTTTACGTCGTGCGCGACGGTACGGCACATTTCAAACGCTTTCGAGATTATCCATTCGTCTTTCCGAACCAAGTCATACAAATTCCCCAAATTGTAGTCGTTAACCATCGTTTTGTTGAAGAGGTATATAACCGGCGAGAACCCTGAATATAAGCTGATATCGCCCGTTACGGTCGGCAGTGTGCCGAACAACTCGAATTCTTTCACGCTGTGCTGATCCCACCACGAATGGGAAAAATCCACATTCGGTATCTTATATAAATCGATAACCAATCCGGTACCCATAAACATACTCATATTATTACCGTTCATATACGCTATATCAATTACGTCTTCGCTCGCCATAATAAGTTTTTGCAGTTCAGTTCCGCAACTCGAACGCTGTTCAAGCGGATACACATTGATTTTAACGCCCAGTTCTTCTTCCACCTGTTGATTGCGGAGATAAAGCGCGTCGTTTACCGGATCGCCGTTCTGTTCCGGAGCGTAGGCTTCGCAGTATTTCATTACGTCCCAAGTAATCGCGATACCACGCGTTATGTGATCCATCGCGCCGATGTTTATAACCGCTCCGTTGTAATTGACATTCGGCGATTTGTATTCCTGAAATGCCGCAGTTGTTATATCGTCGGATTTTGCTCCATCGGATTTTAATCCGTTAGTTTCATTCGGCGTTTTCGTCGTTTCGTCCGCCGCACATGCTGCGATAAACAAAATTAAAATCGTTGCTAATACTATAATCGCGGTAATTTTTCTCATAATTATATCTCCTTCCGGTTATTTTACGCCCGCTTGATCCATTTCCCATCCGTGAAATCCGGTATCGGAACAGGCTTGCCGCCCATCGCTATCGATTCCTCGGACAGTATCGTAATCACTTTAAGAGTCGCGGCGTCGTAAACGTCAAGGAACGGCGTTTCATCCTCAATAAACGCGCGCAGCACTAAATAATCCATTCCGCCGTGTCCGCCTTTAATACCATCTGTACGATACGAAGTCCAAACAGGATGTTCATACGCGGGATCGTCAAGATACTTATTGAATGATTCCCATTCGTCATGGTTCGGACTGAGTCCTTCAATATATATAGCGTTCTTATCCTCCATGTAAATGCCCTTAGTGCCTTGAATCCTTGCTCCCCTTGAATACGGACGCGGCAATGTCGTGTCAATCGTCAGCAATATTGTTTCGCCGTGCGCACACTTGATGAGCGTGTTGACGATCGCGCCCTGCACCACTCCGAGCATATCGGGATTCGGCTTCGATGCCATCGAAGTCAATGTGAGCATACGATTGCCGCGGTTGATATTCAAATATTTCATTATCGGACCGAGTTCATGCGCCGGATAAAATTCGCCGTTGCGGTGGTAAAGATTGAATCCTCTATAGCCTGTGCGGTCGGTCGCAATCAGAAATAAACTGCGGCAGTCGTGTTCATACGCGCCCTGAACATGCACAATCTCGCCGAACACTCCCTGCTGAACCATGCGCAGCAATGTCATTTCTTCCCTGCCGAAATTGCAGTTCTCAAGAAACATACACGGAATACCCGTTTTCTCCGAAGCCCTGACAAGCCGCCAACATTCGTCGACAGAACTCGCCCCGCCGCATTCCAACGCCGGCCAAACGCCGTGCTCCATTGCTTCGACCCCGATTTTAATATGCGTGTCCCAAGACGTCGCAACAATAACACGGTCGAGTTTTTCATTCGCGAACATCTCTTTGTAATCGGTATATTTTTTCGCGGATTCGAAACGATCCATTTTGTCGGTGTAGGGATCGCATACCGCGGTAAGTTCAACATCCTCCATCGCCTGCAGCAGATCTGCGAGATGTCCGCCGCGGTTCCCAACGCCTACAACACCAAATTTTAACATGTTTTATCACTCCTAATTTATTTTAAACTTTTTGCGTGTTAAACGTAACAATTGATTGTTCTCCCGTATAAACCCCGATTTTGTAAATATACGCTCCGCCGCAATATTTTCTGGCGGAGATTCGGCTATAACATAGGGCAATTCAAATTCACCGAACGCCTTATCACACAATAACCGCAACGCAACTTCGGCATAACCTTTCCCGCGATGTTCCGCATGTATTAAAATACTCACCAAATTATCATTGCGCGGCATAAGTATAGTTAAATAAGATAAAAAGTGTCCGAAATAGCCTGGTCAAGGGAATCAAAGTAGTGAATAGTTTTGCGAAGCTGACGTTTGAGCCAACTCCAAAAATGTTCAATGTGATTGAGTTCAGGA
>WREN01000246.1 GCA_009779295.1 Oscillospiraceae bacterium
CATGGTGATTCCACCAATACCAAAAGGGCGAACATAGTCCGCCCTTAAAAATTATCAAAATTTTTACTTATTTCTTTGTCTTTTTGAGAATAACTGCGCCTGAGGATAACATAAGAGCGAGAACTGCAAATATAGCGTCGCTGGTTTGTGCAGCGCCACCGCTTGGCGGTGTAACAGCAGGAGTACCAACGTCTGCCGGTTGTTCTTCTACTTCTTCTACAGGATCCGGAATTACGATAGCGTTAGTTGCAGAGAGTTTAACAGCGTTTGATCCAACGCGGTTTTCATCGGGTTGCGGGCCGCATATTCCATCGCCCCATGACAACCATGAGTTATAGCTTTCGCCTGCCGGAGCGTTCAATACGACTAATGACATACCGTATACAGCATTTGCTACGCCGCTTCCGCTAAAGAATGCGTGCGGAATAGCTACTTCATATGTAGTTACAGTCGGCTCAACAACACATGCGTATTTAGAACCGGGAACTTCATTGTCTATAGTAAATATCCAATCGTAAATGTAAACGACACCGTCATCGCCTTTAGCAACAGCGATATTAGGCGTTACATCGCTCCACGGAGGATTTACTGCACCAGAAGCATTTGGGCCGCCTTGTCCGTCAATACGGAATTGAATAACGTCGCCGTTCCAGATATTACCGCCTGTAGCGTCAGGCATCGAATGACCATCGGTATCGTATACACGAACTGCGAGATAGAAGAAATCTTCATCCCAACGGAGCCACATATCCCAGCTAAGGGTGATTTCGTTTTCAGTAACTACGTTACAATGGTAGAAAGGACTGTCAACATCTTTGTGAATGGTTTGTGCATTGTCGCCTATTGTAGCGTTAGCCGTTCTTGCCTGTACTGTAACAGGGCCCCATTCTTCTTCGCTAAATATTCCGTCGATTGTCGGTTTAATATTCATATACAACGCTTCAACAGAATCAGTTGAACTTGCTGCATTTACTACTACACCCATTGCTGCGAGCATAGCAATAACCATTAAAATTGCTAAGAGTTTCTTCATTTTTTTAACCTCCATTAAATTTTTATAATTTTTTACTTCTTTATTATATCACAGAAAAGATGAATTTTCAATGGTTACTTTGCATAAAAAATTCATCATCTTTTAATACAATTTTCACATAAAACACCCGGCACTGCGGTGCCACCCTCTTTACGAAAGATGGCAAAGAAAATAACGCATCTAACTCCAGCCCTCTTTCGTAAAGAGGGTACCGCCCGCAGGCGGGGGGTGTTTTTACCTATATTTACCTATACACACTTATACACCCTCGGCACGCGTTTGCTTATCAAGCACACTGTTTCGTAATTGATACTCGAAGCCCATTCGGCAAAATCATCAGCGCGGCAAAGAGCGTTTTCGCCGAAGATGAAAATTTCGTCGCCGATTTTAATATTTTCATTTATTTCTGAAGCATCAGCCATACACTGATCCATGCAAATCCTGCCGACAATCGGCAACGGCTTGCCGTTGAAAGTGACGAAACCTTTGTTGTAAGCGCGGATAAAGCCGTCCGCGTAACCTATCGGCAGCGTGACGATTTTCATATCGCGAGGCGCGGTAAACGCCGCGCCGTAACCGATAGTTTCGCCCTTTTTGACGGTATGCACATGTGAGACGATCGTTTTTAACGTCATTACGGGTTTGATTCCTTCAAAATCATACAAACCATACAAAATGATCCCTGCTCTGACGGCGTCGAGATGCGTTTGCGGGAAATTGATAATCGCGGCGCTGTTCGCGGCGTGGCGGATTACGTTTTGCAAACCGTTACGTTCGACGAACGAGGTGAATCGTTCGAATTGTTGCAGAGTCATAGGGTTCGATGGCTCCTCCGCGCAAGCGAAATGGGTGTAAACGCCTTCAATCAGAATCCCCCTCGGCTTCGCCGTATCCCCCTTTAACAAGGGGGAGAAAGAAAATAAATAGTGGTTCTTTCCCTCCCTTGTCAAAGGGGGGATGTCAGCGCCAACAATGTTGGCGTTTGACAGGGGGGATTCCGCGTCCCAACCAACCCCCAGCCTATTCATCCCCGTGTCAACTTTAATATGTACTCGCAACTTTGGATTGATATGCTCGAAATTATAAATCGTTTGTATGATATTGTTCTCAATCAACGTGTCAAACATTTCGTGCGGAGTATAGCCGAGTATCAAAATCTCAACGTCCGGCAGGATATGCCGCAATTCCAACGCCTCTTCTGCGTTCGCCACCGCAAAAAATCGCGCGCCCGCTTCATGCAACGCTTCCGCGCAGGGTTTCACGCCGTGACCGTAAGCGTCAGCCTTGACAACACAAATAACAGCGGCAGAAGCCGTTGTTATTCTCCGTACAATACGGTAATTATTTTTTAAGTTAGATAAATTAATTACAGCGCGCGTCATTATTAATTTAGTATCTTACTTGTTTAACTACAGTATTGCGGTTATAGAATTTCGCGATTTTTAAGAATTTATTGATAGCTTCGAATAAAACGACACATTCTTCGCCTTTTTCGTTTTTGTACAGCCCGACATAAAGGTCGGGCGATTCCATTGATGAGATCGCTTTGTAAACATGGACGGCTTTTTCCATAGCCAGCTCGGCCTGTTTTAGAGCCGCTCCTTCATAAGGCGCAAGCAGAGACATATCGCCGATTTTGGCTTCGAACCAGCTCTTGCGCTTCATCGCGCCGTTTACAATATCGAAACGCATAACGCCTGTCACAACAGCGTATTCATATTCGATATACGTCATTTTAAACGTATGCCGTCCGAACGGGATGGAAACCATACAAGTTACCGGGAAAATATAAATCACCGCGGTTAAATTTGTGCTTGACAGGCCTATAAGCACGGGCAGAATCGCGAAAATAACCCACGCCAATATCAAGAAGAACCGCTTAATCGTGTCAACAGCCGTGTTTTCTTTTTTTACGCGGTATTCCGCGTAATTGGACATGCCTTCTTCCATAAAGTAAAGCTCCTTAATGTTTTTTCTAATTATATCATATATATTTAAAAAATTCAATAATTATTTCTTGAAAAAATTATTGAGGTGTGATAATATTATAGAAAAACATAGGGTGATAAAAAATGAAAGCTATTATAACGGTTACAGGCAAGGACAGCATGGGTATTATCGCGAAAGTGAGCGGCGAATGTGCCGATTTCGGAGTGAATATTCTGGATATTTCGCAGAGTGTACTACAGGAATATTTCGCTATGATAATGGTAGTCGATATTGACAAAATAACGATACCGTTCAACGATTTCGTTGACCGCATGTCGGAATTGGGACGCAAAAACATACTTGAAATCCACACGATGCACGAAGACATATTCAACTCCATGCACAGAATTTAAGGGTGATTATTATGTACAACATGGCAGATATACTTGAAACAATAAATATGATACGCGGAGAAAATCTCGATATACGCACGATTACGATGGGGATTTCGCTTTACGACTGCGTGAGCGAGGATATCGGGCGTTTTTGCGGTAAAATCTACGACCGCATAACAAAAACCGCCGAGAATCTCGTGCGGTGCGGCGAGGATATTCAAAAGCAATACGGGATTCCGATAATAAACAAGCGCGTTTCGCTGACGCCGCTTTCCCTTGTCGGCGGAACGTTCGGCAGCGACGAATACGTGAGAATCGCGTATACGCTTGATGACGCGGCGGACGAATTGGGCATTAATTTCATCGGCGGATTCGGCGCGCTGGTACATAAAGGATTCACCAACACCGCGCGGAATCTTATCCGCGCCATCCCTCAAGCGTTATCCGAAACGGGCAAAGTCTGCTCATCCGTGAATGTCGCTTCCACTAAAGCGGGAATTAATATGGACGCGGTTTCGGAAATA
>WREN01000247.1 GCA_009779295.1 Oscillospiraceae bacterium
GAGGAATCGGGAATCCCGCGCGAGGAAATTCTGGCGTGGCTGCCGGTTATCGCGGGAGTGCAAGTCAACATTGACGACGATGAAGACCGCGCGTTTATTACAAAATTTATAGAAGAATGGTATAAAAAATGAAAAAAAACGAATACGGACTTAACTGGATTTTCAAAAGAACAAAAGGCACAAGATTACAGCTTGTATTATACACACTTTTAATAATAATAAGCACTGTCATAACGATATCGCTGGCATTTATCTTAAAACTTTTCGTTGATATTGCCACGGGTGATTTAGATGAGTCATTACTGTTCATCGGATTGATTTCCATTGCCGTAATTACCTTCGGCGGTATAATCACCGTTATTAATTCCGTACTTGCGCAATTCATTTTCGGCAAAACGGAACGAGGCTTGAGAAGCGAACTGATGAATGTTATCCTTTCACGGCGTATGATCGACATTTCCAAACAGCATACAGGCGAACTCATGACGAAACTTACGGTTGACATCCAAGCGGTGAGCAATTGTTTCGTGCTAATTATACGCAGTATGGTGGGCGGGATCGCTTCCGCTGTAATTGCGACCGCCGGTATGTTTTTCCTGAACTGGAAAATGGCGTTGATAATGATTATCCTCACGCCGCTTTTAATGCTTGTTATAGGGATATTTTCGGGTCCTATGCAGAAAGCCAGCGAAACCGACAAGCGCAACGACGAAATCAACCGCAGTATGATGCAGGAAAACCTCAGCAGGATAATGCTCATTAAAACCTACTTCATGCAGAATAAAATCCTCACCAAAGTTAAAAAGTTATATGCCGATAAATTAAGAAGCGGTTTGAAATTGGGGATGTGGGAAGGGTTGGTATCGTTTTCGGGCGAAATTATTTCTATGGTGATGTTCATAGTGGCAATCGGCGTCGGCGCTTACTTTGTGCTTAAAGGCGAAACTACGTTCGGAAACCTCGTAGCGATCGTGCAGCTTTTGAACTACATAGTAAACCCCGTCGCGAATTTCGCGGGAGCGGTAACGCAGGTAAGCCAGGCGGTTGCGTCGTCGGGCAGGATCGGAGTGATTTGCGATTATCCGGCGGATAATGAAATAGTATCGGGCGAACCTGTTGACGCTGTGGAACTTAACGCAGAAAACATTTCGTTTTCTTACGACGAAGAAAATATACTTGAGAACATAAACGTATCATTCCAAAAAGGGTGTATTACAGGAATTGTAGGTAAAAGCGGGAGCGGTAAGAGCACGCTATTAAAACTGTTGATAGGGCTTTACACGCCCGGGCAAGGAAAAATCGAACTTCGGCATACTTCCGGTATTCTCAACGGCGAGGAAATAATGCCGCAGATCGCTTACGTGCCGCCTGTTGATTATTTGTTTTCGGAAACCGTTGCGGAAAATATTATAATGTCGGAAACCGAGCCGCGTTTGGACGATATAAGAAATGCCGCTTCCGACGCGAATATTTTGGACTTTATAGAATCCCTGCCTGACGGATTTGACACGCCGATAGGAGAAAGCGGCGGTACTGTATCAAGCGGACAGGCTCAGCGGTTAGCCATCGCGAGGGCTATATACAAAAAATCTCCGGTCGTTGTTTTCGACGAGCCTACCGCAAACCTTGACGTTGATTCTATCGAAAAATTTCAGTCGTCGGTCAAACTCCTCGCGAAAGATAAGATTTGTATAATAGTGACCCACGACATATCTACGATAAATATTTGCGATAAAGTTTATGTGATCGAAGAAGGTCACGTAAGAGAAAAACTGTACGACGAAGAATTGATTATTAACAACTAATATAAAAACAAAAAGAGGAGTTTTTATGCACATAAAAGACAAAATCACGACCCGTATTTTTTTCAACGACCCCTACCGTATCTACTCCGCGCTTTCGGACTTGTACGACAATCCCCCTGCGGATATAACCGATTGCATCGGCTCCCTTATAACCGAAATAGCCGGACTCGAAGAGTTGGCGTTGATAATCGACAAGCCGTACGTCGAACTTGAGGGCGAGATTTGCGGCGCGATTCCGGGCGATGACCCTTTCGGCGGCGGCGCGGGTTACCGCGATATACTCACTACAGGGGATTATATCGTTTCAAACGCGGACGAACTGATAAGCGCCGTCGGCAAAGCCGGTGCGGGACAGGTGATTTTTGTCAAAGGAGGCGCTGAAATTGACCTTACCGACGACCAGTATACGGACGACCTTATCCTCAACTTCGCCGCCGGAGTGACGCTGGCAAGCGACCGCGGACTAAACGGTTCGACAGGGGCGCTGTTGATAACGCGGAAATGGGATAGGAAACCGTTAATAGAAGTCGAAGGCGACAGCGTGAGGATAACCGGAATATGTATAAAGGGACCCGATCCGACGGATCACGACCGTATGCACACCTCCTGCTATAGTCATGATTGGAAGAGTTTTAACCACGACCGGTATTACAAAGTACCGATGGCGAACGGGATTTCCGTTGCCGGCAACAACATCACGATCGACAACTGCGAACTCGCCGGATTTTCCTACGCGGCGATAACGCTGAATCGCGGCGAAAACCACTACATCCACCACAACTACATACATCACAATATAATAAAAGGACTTGGCTACGGAATCGCCCACGGACGAGCCACCTCTCTAATCGAATACAATATTTTCAATTATAACCGTCATTCGATAGCTGCTTCCGGTCATCCGGGAAGCGGGTATGAAGCGCGGCACAATATTGAATTGGGTAATGCCATCGGTCATAACTTTGACGCTCACGGCGGCGCGGACCGAAAAGACGGAACAAATATTGCGTGCAGGTATGTTTTGATGCACCACAACATTTTCATGGAAAAAAATTATTATCCATACTGGCTGCGCGGCGCGCCTGAAGACCGGCAGGAATTCAACAACAATTTCGTGTACAAACCCTATTCGGCGTTTGAAACCAAACATCTTGTCGGCGAGAGGGCTTACGTCAGGAACAACGCGTTCGATTTTAATAATCCGGTACTGGTGAGGGAGTGATAGAAGGTATGGAACACAAAAAACCATTATGGGCGAAAAAAATACCGCCCCACAAAATCAAAAAACTGTACGAGCAGGACGCAAAGGGTATATATGACGATGAACTCGTTGACGACGTCGGATCAAGCCTGTACGCGCGCGTTGACAGTATGCTCATGGTTACGTCATCAAATTTAGGAAAAGCCATGTGCATACATTGCCGGACGATAATTCCGCACAATTATCAAAGAACCTTTTTACTGGAATGTTCGAAATGCGGGTGGTCTATGCCGTTCGGCGAGTTCAACGATTCATATAAAGGACAGACATTGCATGGATACGGAGCTTTGTCCGAACTCAAAGAGTTTGCCGAAAAATACCCGTCGGCGAAAACATATGCCGATAAAATGTTTCTGATCGACTGGCTTATCCATACGTTTCACGGGAACCTGCATGAACGCCCGTCACGCCCGACCGCGACAAACGTAATAGAAGGCAGTAATGCTGACGTAGCTAATCTGATTTTCACTTTAGCATACGGTGAAGGAAGTACGGCCGCGGCGGAAGAATTGGATAAATGGCTTGATAAGCACAGCCGTTCGATTCACCGCTATATCGATCCTACTACGGGTAAAAACATATGCGAATAACAAGAAACCGCGAAAAAATATATTATGATTTTCTGCCCACGATAGCGCCGCGCGTATCGGTATCGTCCGGCGACAGAATGACCGTGGAAACATTTGACGCCGCCGGAGGTATGTTCATGGAGGGCTGGAAATATGTGCGCCCCAATCCTGTTACCGGCCCGATATATGTAAACGGAGCGACGCCGGGCGATACTCTCGAAGTGGAGATACACAATATA
>WREN01000248.1 GCA_009779295.1 Oscillospiraceae bacterium
AAACGTTGTCACGACTTATTGGGAGACGGCAGAATTTTTCAGTTCGGCATACGTTCCGGTGAAAAAGCAGAGTTCGAATTTGCGGAGAAGCATAATTTTATAAACAAATTTAATTTAAGTGGATTGGAAAACATTCCGAAAGACAAACCCGTTTACTTCACGTTGGACTTAGATGTTTTAGATCCGTCCGTGTTTCCGGGCACGGGGACTCCCGAAGCCGGAGGAGTTTCGTTTACAGAATTGTTAAATGCTGTAATAAAAATAGGCGAACTTAACGTTGTTGGATGCGATTTGGTTGAACTTTCGCCGGTTTATGACCCGAGCGGCGCGTCAACCGCCGCGGCGTGTAAAATTGTAAGAGAATTATTATTATCTATAAATTTATAAATTAGGAGGAAATTGAAATGGGAAAAGCATTGATTATCGGCTGCGGGGGAGTTGCGAGCGTCGCAATACATAAATGCTGCCAGAACAGCGAGGTTTTTAAAGAAATTATGATAGCGAGCCGCACAAAAAGTAAATGCGACGATTTAAAAAACAAGTTAGACGGCGGCAGAACCATCATTCATACGGCGCAGATTGACGCCGACAATACAGAAGAAGTGA
Source organism: Oscillospiraceae bacterium (assembly GCA_009779295.1). Classification (GTDB taxonomy): domain Bacteria; phylum Bacillota; class Clostridia; order Oscillospirales; family CAG-272; genus WREN01. The sequence continues at coordinate 607 of WREN01000248.1, forward strand.
TAGAACTTATCAATAAATTTAAACCTGACATAGTTATGAATCTTGCTTTGCCGTATCAGGATTTGGCGATTATGGAAGCGTGTCTCGCGACGAAAACGAATTATTTGGATACCGCGAACTATGAACCATTGGATACGGCGAAATTTGAGTACAAATGGCAATGGGATTACAGGGAAAAATTTGAAAAAGCCGGAATCACAGCACTGCTCGGAAGTGGATTCGACCCGGGCGTGACAAGCGTGTTTTCCGCTTACGCGCAGAAACATTATTTCGACGAGATAAACTACATCGACATCCTCGACGCCAACGCCGGCGACCATGGCTATCCGTTCGCTACGAACTTCAATCCGGAAATCAATATCCGCGAAGTAAGCGCGAAGGGTAGTTATTGGGAGGACGGCAGGTGGATCGAAACCGAACCGATGGAGATCAAGCGCGTTTATAATTTCCCGCAAATCGGCGAAAAAGATATGTATTTACTGCATCACGAGGAGCTCGAATCGCTCGCACTGAACATTAAAGGAATCAAACGAATACGGTTTTTTATGACGTTCGGACAGAGTTATCTGACGCATTTGAAGTGTCTCGAAAACGTCGGTATGACGTCGATTGAGCCGATCGAATATCAGGGAATGAAAATCGTACCGTTGCAATTTTTGAAAGCGGTGCTGCCTGATCCGGCTTCGCTGGGTCCGCGCACAAAAGGGAAAACCAATATCGGCTGCATATTCCAAGGCAAGAAAGATGGCAAGGATGTAAAATACTACGTTTACAACGTTTGCGACCACGAGGAATGTTACCGCGAGGTTGGTTCGCAGGCTATTTCATACACGACAGGCGTTCCTGCGATGATAGGAGCGATGATGATTATGAACGGAACGTGGAACAAAAAAGGCGTATTTAACATGGAAGAATTTGACCCTGACCCGTTCATGGACGCGTTAAATGAATGGGGATTGCCGTGGATTGAGGACTTCGATCCGTTGTTGGTGGATTAAATGGATTTGGATAAAATTAACACACCTTGTTATTTAATTGACGAGCGTTCATTAATTCGGAATCTCGAAATACTAAAGGGTGTAAAAGACCGCACGGGCGCGAAAATTTTGCTCGCGCAGAAAGCGTTCGCGGTGTTTTCTGTTTACCCGTTATTGGCGAAATATTTAGACGGAACGACGGCAAGCGGATTGTTCGAAGCACGGCTCGGTTATGAAGAAATGGGCAAGGAAGTGCATATTTTCTCGCCGGCATATAAAGATGAAGAGTTTGATGAGATACTTTCGATTTGCGATCATATCGTATTCAATTCTTTCACCCAATGGAATAAATTCGGCGGCAGCGCCGCGGCAAACAAAAAAAGCTGCGGTATCAGAATCAATCCCGAATTTTCAACGCAAGTCAGCAATATATATGACCCGTGCGCGCCGGGGTCACGCTTCGGCGTGACCGCCGCGAACTTTCCGGAAACGTTGCCGCAAGGAATTGAAGGTTTGCACTTCCATACTCTATGCGAACAAAATTCCGACGATTTAGCTAAAACCCTTGAAGCGGTGGAATCAAAATTCGGCAAGCACTTGCATAATATCAAATGGCTCAACTTCGGCGGCGGGCATCACATCACGCGCGATGATTATGATATTGATTTATTGTGCGCGTGTATTGATAAGATGCAGACGAAATATGGTTTGGAGATTTATCTTGAACCCGGTGAAGCGGTCGCGCTGAACGCGGGATATTTGGTCGCGACGGTTATGGATAGTGTAGAGAACGGCGGCGTTACGAATCTGATTCTCGACACATCCGCGGCGTGTCACATGCCGGACGTTTTAGAAATGCCGTATCGTCCGCCGTGTATCGGAAGCGATTTGCCATTTGTGAAAAAATTCACATATAGGCTCACTGCGAATACTTGCCTCGCGGGAGATGTTATCGGAGACTATTCATTTGACAATAAAATCACAATCGGACATAAATTGGTTTTCTGCGATATGGCGCATTACACGATGGTGAAGAATAATATGTTCAACGGAATCAATTTACCGTCAATTAAGAAAATAGATTTGGATGGGAATATCGTGAACATTAAAGAATTTTGTTATTCAGATTATAAAAATAGATTGTCTTGAGGTAATATTATGGAATACGTTTATCATGGAAGTCCTATCGGCGGATTAACTTATATTGAAACAAAAATATCTACTCACGGTAAAAATTGGGTTTATGCGACAAAAGATAAAAGTATAGCGTTGACATTTCTGCAAAAATGGAATGATTATTTATTTTGTCAAACTATTCATGATGGAAAACATGAATTTACCGAAAGGGTATCGAATATTTTTGAGGAAATTTATAAAGGGAAAAGCGGTTATATTTATTATCTTGACGCCGCGAACTTTTTAGAAGGGCAAACGTCTTTTTCGCCGGAAGTTGTGTCCAAACAGAGAGAGAAAGTAATTCGATTTGAATTCATTGAAGATTCGTATGAAAAATTGTGCGAAATGGAAAAAAACAATGAAATAGTTTTATATAGATACCCGAATAAACCTGACTATATTCCACATGACGATTCGGATTTAATAAAACGTACGAAATATTTTCTTGAACATTCACATGATAAAAAACGTAAAGAAGCATTAATTGAGTATGCAATTGAGAAACATCCGAAATTAAAGGAAGCATTGTTATCATTAATTGAAAACGAGGATTAACATGGACTACATAATACATTCAATCAAACCCGTTTACAACCACACTTCCAAAATCCTGATCCTCGGCACGCTGCCGTCGCCGAAATCGCGCGAAGTCGGGTTCTTCTACTCACATCCGCAGAACAGGTTTTGGAAAATCATGGAGATAATCTTCGGCAAACCGATCGAAGAAAATATAAACGCCCGCATAGCGTTTCTGTTGGAGTACAACATTGCCATGTGGGACGTTATCAGCGAGTGCTATATTGAGGGCGCGTCGGATGCGACGATTAAGAAAGTGGTCGTGAACGATTTTTCACACATTTTTTTGACTGCGAACATCAAAGCCGTGTTTCTGACGGGAACGACCGCTTATAATTTGTATAAAAAATATTGCGCGAAGTATCACGCTACGCCGTATTATCTGCTTCCGTCGCCGAGTTCGGCGAATTGCGCGGCGGATTTGAATAAATTGGTTGCGGAATATAAGCGGATTTTGGAATTTATTTAGGTCTTTTCCCGTAAAAAATCTCATCCCAGCTTGACAAATCCCGCGTCTCCTGCA
>WREN01000249.1 GCA_009779295.1 Oscillospiraceae bacterium
ATCGTGTTGCTCAGCACGCTATCCGCCGGAAGAACCGCGTCGGTAACAACGCAGATAAACCGCTGGTTGATCCCGTACTGATCCGTGTACAGATTGCCGTTGTATGTGATTTCGCCGATACCCACGGCGGCAGCTTCGAGCGTGCCGTCGAACGGCGACGAATATTCCCCGCGCGGCGAGCCTATGAACGAACCCATTCCGAGTAAATCGTGAACCATGTAGGCTTTATATCCGGCGCGGTTCAATTCCTTCACCACTTCAAGCGCGGCGAATTCCGTTTCGCGCAGGACTTGGAATTGCGAGAATATGTAAGGCCCGACTGCTTCCGCCGGAGGTTTGCCGGCGCGTTCCGAAACCGCCGATGTGAAGTGCGTGCCGATAACGATAACGCTTTTCGCGTCGCTGATATACTGTGACGGCGAAAGCAATTCCCTCTTGGTTTCGTTTACAACGGGCTCATACGGCTTGAATATTTGATTCTTATCATACGCGGCCAATATTTTCTCGCCCTGTTTGATTTCGGTCAATTGCGCTTTCAGCGAATCGATACGACCTACCGAAGCGATCCCGAACAGATCCCCACCGTTTGCGTATGCGGCTTCCTCCAATATTTCGCGCAGATCGAGAACATTGTCAGCTTTCGGCGACGTCACATAATAATCCTTATCATCAAGCGGAGCGGATGTGTAGATCACCTGATATACCGCCGTTTCACCTTCCTCTAAATCATACGGGACAAACTGGTCGCCCTTGCCCGCCACGCTTGATATGCAAGGCATAACGCTGTAGCCCATGCGTTCGATTGTCTGCGAGATTTCATACGCGGCGAACTGAATAGACATCCTGAGAGCGTTCATCGCCGGATTGATGGTTTTCCATTTGAAGGTTTCGGGAAGTTCCGAAACTGCGTTGATTTTCGCGGAAAGGAATATCGCGTTTTTAGCTTCCGGCAACTTTTTATTGATATTAACGCCGAGTTCTTCCATTTTTGCGCTTGACAGAATCGAGATTCTGTCGCCGTAAAATTTCTTAACTATATCAGCCATAACGGTATATATCCGGCGGCTCACCGGCAAATCATCCGGCGCGACCAATCTGCGTCTGCGTGCGTATTTTGTATATTCAGGGTCGTAGAAGCGGAGTTTCGGCGGTACACAGACTTTGAGGCAAGTTCCCATTTCGCCTCCGCGCAAGCCTATCTTTTTTATCGTGTCGAGAATTACTTGCTCGGTTACGATGTCAGGTATTTCAACGTCCAAATCGAGCCCGAAATGTTCACCCCAAGAACATCTCCACAAGTTTTTATTCGCAAATTTGTGGACTTTATCTTCAATTTCAAGAACATTAACACCGTTCACTTCTTTTCGGAAAGCGTCGGCAGGACAGTATTTGATACATTCGCCGCACATATCGCAGAGTTTTTCGCCGTCGTATAACGGAGTCGGCTCAAGTTCCGCTTCCGTTATTATTGAAACGAAACGGTTTCGCGGTCCGTATTCGGGAGAGATAGCAATCCCGCTCCACCCCATTTCGGTTAGTCCGGCGCATACAGATGCGTAAATATGCGACATATCCGGCGCGAAAACCGCGTCGAGCTCCTTATAACTACGGTAACGCCAGATGTTGCTCGAAACGATCGGCACGGACGGGAAGCCTTTCTCGTCGAGGAAATTAGCAATGCTGAAAGAGATGTGATCAAGTTTGCTGTTCATAACCATTTGAACGCCGTATGATTCCATTATCTGGCTTTGACCGTGTTCACCGCCTTCAAGCTCAATGACGGGATCAGGATGGTGCAAAGCACAGACGATAACGGTTTTCGCTGTAGGCAATATGCCCTGCGGGCTCATTTTCGGCGGCGCTTTCGCAAACCGTTCAATATTCGCGAAACCAACCAGATCAACGCCGAGATCAAGCGCGTATTGCTTAATTAAAGTCGTCAGTTTTTTATCCATAAAACATCCTCCTAAATTTTATAACAAATCACCAAATTTTTCATTCAAACTTGCCAACGCGATTCTTACGCCGTCCAAATCCGAATATAATACCGCGCTTTCGTATTCGATGACGTAAATATGCGTGCCGCCTTCATTTTTGCAGAATTTCAGAATCGTATTGTAATCGATATCGTCGTCGTCATTCCCTATCATCGTGGCGTAACCGTTTTTCCTCGAATACGGTTTAAGGTGTATAATTTGCGAACGACCCGCTGCTTTCAGAAGTTCGCCGTTTACGTCGGCGTCTCCGGCAAGCGCGTTTCCGGTATCAAGCTGCATAATAAAGTTCGGATTCGTGTTTTCCCTTAACGCGCTCCAAATCGTCAAATCAGTACCAGGAAGCTTTGTGTATTCGAAAGTATGGTTGTGATAACCGGTAAACATGCCGTGAGCGGCGAGTTTTTCGCTCAATTTGTCGAGTTTTTCGCTCGTTGCTTTGATCGCGTCAAGCGAATCCATCCATTCATGGGGCATTCCCGGAATAACTAAATATTTATTGCCGACGATATTATGGAACTCAATCGTGTTCTTCAGAACTTCATCAGAAGTCAGCAGTAAATCATACGGCACGTGCCAGCTGCAACAGTATAAATCGTTTGCTTTCAATGCTTCAGCCGTCCGTTTAGCTTCATATTGCGGGTGTCCGGCGAATTCAACGGCAACATAGCCGTAACTTCTCACGGCTGCGAGTGTTCCTTCCAATTCTTTCGCGAGCGTATTGCGCACAGAATATAATTCAAGTCCGACGGGTATTTTTTTATTAGACATATTATTATCTCCTCTTTTTATTTTGTTGTGACAATTATATCATATTTATTTCAAGATTGCAATATAATTTTTGATAAACATTGACAATAAATGATACGCGTGGTATAATAAAAAATGCCGAAACAAATTTCGGCTGGTAAGGGCGCGACACGTTTAAAACGGAGCGGTTAGCACTTCACGTGGGGTGGGAAATGATTTTCCATTGGGAATTCATTCCCATATAAACTGGAGGTGCCGTTATGAAGTATAAACTCTATAAAATAATTAGATTTATATTGTGTATTGCTTTTTGGCTTTACATATTCAAAACTAACGTAAAATAGCCGCCCACTCGCCAAAGAGAACGGCTATTTTACTTTTTAAAAAATTAAATTGCTAAGCTCACGGCTAACCGCTTTGCACGATCGCGCCTATACTACCATTATAATATAAAATCATAAAGGAAATATTAATTATTTATGTACAAAGGGATAATTTTCGACCTCGACGGTACAATCGCCGATACAATGGGCGATCTGATGACCGCGATGAATCATATGCTCACGCATTACGGATTCCCCGTTCGCACACGCGAAGATTTACTTAAGAATATCAACGGCGGCGCGGTTAATTTCGTGCGCCAGTCATTGCCTGAGAATATGCGCGATAACGCGGAATTCGTGCAGGAGGCGTTTGAAACTTACATCGCCAAATATCGAACGTGCTACTGCGACACGACGAATCTGTACGACGGAATCGCCGAAACGGCGTATGCTGCGAAGGAAATGAGGATGAAACTTGCCGTTCATTCCAACAAACAGCACGAACAAACGGTAGATATAATTGAAAAGTTATTCAAACCAGGTACGTTCGATATAATCATCGGTTACTCGCAATTCCCGCACAAGCCCGATCCGACCGCTTCGTTATATATTGCTGAACAATTTAACGCCGAACCTAACGAAATTCTATTCGTCGGCGACTCGGACGTTGATATTGCCACCGCTGCGAACGCCGGAATGTTTGCTATCGGCGTGTCGTGGGGGTATCGCAACGTGGACGTTTTGATAAGCAAAGGTGTGAACGCCATCGTCACCGAAGC
>WREN01000250.1 GCA_009779295.1 Oscillospiraceae bacterium
ACACGCCGCGCCGAACGCGGGTTCTATATGACGGCGGCGGTTGACGGCGATACGATTGTCGGCTACAGCGAATGGATCGAAACGTTCGATAACGGCGCGAAGATTTTGTACCTTGGCTTGATGCAGGTTGATTGCGACCTGCGCGGCCGGGGTATCGGCGGCGCGATGCTTGCGGACGGCATAAGTTATGCGAAGCGTATCGGCGCGTCCAAACTGCGGACGTTGCCCGAAGATGAACGGTCGCATAATTTTTATCGGAAGTATGGTTTTACCGAAACCGACGAAATTTATTACTGCGTATGTCCGACCATAGAAACGGCGTATTGCGAAAAGTCCAATGAAGTTACGCTTGAAGTCGTCAACACGCATGAATTTGTGTTCGGGGTATGTCAGTCGTCGGGAAGGCATATGTACGAGTGCGCCAATCACAACCCCGAAACCAGCGGATATACGGCGAAAACCGCGTATATTGAAAGCGGTTATTTGCAATTTCGATATAAGATTGGGTCAAAAGAAGCGCATGTTTTGTATTGGAGCAATAAACCCGTGACGGCTGAAACGGTTTCCGCTATCCTCGAACAGGGATATGCGCATGGATTTGATGAAATAAAATTTTATTTCAAATCGAAATATTTGGATTTGTTTAGGGATTATAGCGTGATACGAGAAAGCATAGAAATTGAAAAGGAGTTAATATGAAGCATTATAGAATCAACCTTGAAACCGACAAGGATTACATTTTCGAACGGCACTGCCGGATCAACTACGAGTGCGATACGCCGTGGGCGCGGAAACTTTCATACGAGGAATACCGGACATTTTGGTTTGCGTATACAGTACAACAAGAGGGATTTTTGTCTATGTTATGCGAAAGCATGAAGGATGAACGGACGATTGCCGAGATAATCAAAACCGATTCAGACGAAACCGTCGGTTATCTTTGGGTACCGTTTCACGATAGCAAAGATATGCCTTTTATCTGGGCAGACGTACAGGATATCTATGTTGAGGAAGAATACCGCAGAACCGGTATCGGATCGTATCTGATGGAGTACGCAGAAAATAATGCGAAGTTACACGGCGCGAAAGTTATCCGTTCGGGAACGGGCTGCGAGAATGTGGGCTCGCAGGAGTTACATAAAAAGATGGGGTATTATCAATACCGAATGGAATACGAGAAGGTGTTAGGTGAATAAATGGTTAAAAACTTTGATATGTCATATCTCGGAGTTATGGTCGATATGGCAGGCTGTCCGAACCGTTGCCGGCATTGCTGGCTCGGCAGCCACAAAAACGGAAATATATCTGCGCAAGAATTTCGTGATATTGCAAACCAATTCAAAAGTTGGCGGGATGAAAACGGCGTTGGGATAAATGAATTCGGCTTTTTCAGTTGGTGGCGCGAACCTGACTACCGCGACGATTACCGCGAACTTTGGCAGCTTGAACAGGAATTATCTTCGCCCGGACGAGCGGAGCGGTTTGAATTGCTTTCGATTTGGCGTTTGGCGCGCGATGAAAGTTACGCGAAATGGGCGGCAACACTTGAACCGAAAGCCTGTCAAATCACCTTTTTCGGAATGGAAGAAACCACCGATTGGGGAATCCGCAGGAAAGGCGCGTTTAAAGATAGTCTATTAGCAACCGAACGTTTACTCGAAGTCGGGATAGCTCCGCGCTGGCAGTTGTTTATCACAAAACGATGTGTCGGAGAATTGGATGAGTTCACACGGTTAATCTATGATTTAGATTTACACAAACGCTGTGAAGATATCGGGCGAAAATTTGAGGTGTTCATAAATGGAATGTCGCCAGAAGGAAACGGATATGAGTTGATAGATTTTTTCATTGATGAAGACGATTTATCGCTTATACCAAATGGTTTTATTGAAATATGCCGCAAAGGTACCGAACTTCTCGGTCAACCGGAATATGTTTTACTTGAAGAGTTGTTGAATGATGACAATCCGCCAAACGTTGCGGCGAATACTCCAACGGTATTTGTAAACGCGGATTTTGACGTATATCCGAATGTAGCCGAACCTACGGAATGGTGGCGTTTGGGAAACTTGAAAACTGACGGTGTGGACGCGATTCTCAAAGCCTACCGCGATGAAACCACACCTGGAATGAAAATGAACCGCGAAGTACCGATTAGCGAATTGGCGCGGCGGTTCGGCGATAGTAGCAGTACAAAGTTATATCACAAAGATGATCTCATTTGCCGCTTTTTACATCAATGGGGTGTTGAATACAATGAACATCATTAAAGCACATTCCATCACCCTCTACGGTAGCATAGACGAATACGAAATCGTCCTGCGTCCATTGTGCGACGACCATTTGCCTTACCTTTACAAATGGGGCAACGACTTGGAAGTGCTTTACTGGACTGACGGCACGGACGCTGAGGTCTACACTGCGGAAACGGTGCATGACATTTACGGGCGGTCGTCGCAATCGGCCTTATGTTTCATTATTGAAGCGAACGGCGTTTTCATCGGCGAATGTTGGCTGGCGAGGATGTATCCGAAAAGGATTGCCGATATGCATCCGGCGAATCTGGATGTCCGCAGGATCGACATGATGATCGGCGAAAAGGCATATTGGAACAAGGGAATCGGCACAACGCTTGTTAAAATGCTGGCGGAGTTCGCGTTCGATGTCGAACACGCCGATGTTTTGCATGGAGTTGTGTTCGAATATAATTTAAGAAGCCGCCGGATTTTTGAGAAGAATGGGTTTCGGATTTTTTTGGAGGAACCGGAGGAAGTATATTACCGAAAGGAGAGAAGTAAAATGACAAAAGAAATAAAGGCAAGAGAATTGTTCGCTGCCGGTTACAACTGCGCGCAGGCGGTATTAGGTGTGTTTTGTGAAAATGAAGGACTCGACATCAACACAGCTTTCAAGCTCGCTAACGGTTTCGGCGGCGGGATTCGTTGCGGCGAGGTATGCGGGGCTGTTTCAGGCGCGGTTATGGTCGTCGGGTTGAAATGCGGGTTCTGTGTCAAAGGGGATTTCAAGCAGAAGGGATTCTGCAATAAAAAATCGTTTGAATTTATAGAAAAATTCAAGCAGGAAAATGGTTCTATCCTGTGCCGTGACTTGCTTGGCGTAGATATACGTTCGCCGGAAGACCACAACCCGCCGGAAGTTCAGGCACTACACAAAAAAATCTGCCCCGAAGTTATCGCGGCAGCCGTGCGGATTTTGGAGGAAGTGGAGTTTTGAGCATGAGAAAAACTGACCGCGAAATCAAAAACTTCGACGAAATTATCGACATTCTGCGCCGCGCGGAAACGATACGGCTCGGCATTAACGGTAATCCTTATCCTTATGTCGTGCCGGTGTCGTTTGGATTCGAAGTTGTGAATGGTGTTGTCATCATTTATTTTCACGGCGCGAAAGAGGGATTCAAACATGAACTGCTCGCGAAGGACAATCACGTTTGCGTCGAAGCGGATATTTTTCACCGCTATTTGAAACTCGAACATGGCATTTCGGTTGAGTACGAGAGCGTGATCGGGTTCGGAACGGCGGAAATTGTGCACGGCGAGGAAGCCGTTCGTGGAATGGCGCTGGCGCTTGAGCATTGCGGATTTGGCGATTACAATTACGATTTGCGTGAATTGGAAAACGTACATATTTATAAAATTACGTTGCCGGAGATTACAGGAAAACGACGCAAAATTCCATAAAATTTAATTATATACAATATGCAGAGAGTTAAAAGCTATTAAATTTGTTCTATTATTGCTTTTCCAAGAGCTTTTGCCAAACGTACAGGAACGGCATTTCCAATCATTTTGTAACCATCTGCAACATCTGTGTAATA
>WREN01000251.1 GCA_009779295.1 Oscillospiraceae bacterium
CATTTCACAAAACGAAACCTCTTTCTTTTTTTCTCTACATTTTTCCTCCTTAGCTCAGCTGGCAGAGCATGCGGCTGTTAACCGCAGGGTCGTTGGTTCAATCCCAACAGGGGGAGCCAGAAATATAAAAATACTGTCATAAAAACTATGACAGTATTTTTGCTACTGCAAGATATTTAACGCTTCAATGAGATAATTTGGCGTGGCAAAAAGAATAATTCTTCCTTTTGATTCGTCTTCAAAGTATTCATACAAATAACGCATATAATTAGGCGTCAATTTATCATCTTTATTTGAGCAAATAAATTCTACAACTTTATCTCGTTTGATTTCGACAATACTTTTTTCCTGATACAAATCAATTATCGTACAGGTCTGGACTTCGCCGGTGTATTCTGTATTAACTCCATCGATAAAATCAAATACATCTTGTTTAATTTGATTACCAAAATCTTTAGTAACAGTCCCGCTATCCATAAAATTTTTAATGTCCTCCTCCGCAAAACGCCATTGACCGCCGATTTTGCGGCCTTTTAAAATGCCATCCTTCAAATAATTGCGAATTGTGCGGGTCGTCATTGAAGTCATTTTCGCGATGTCCTCAACAGTTAATAATTTTTCCATGATCAAAACTCCTTTTTTATTTCATTATATCACATATGTTTTCATATATCAATACCTTCTTTCATATATTTTCATAAAGGAGATAAAAATTTGAAAAAAATTTGTGTATTAATATTAATTTGTTTATTGTGCGGTTGTTCGACATCGGAGAGCAGATCGAATGATAAACTCCAAGTCATTGCGTTGATATTCCCGCCGTATGACTTTGCGCGGCAAATCGCAGCCGATAAAGCGGAAATAACTATGTTACTGCCGCCCGGAATGGAGAGCCATCACTATGAACCCACGCCGAAAGATATCATTAACATCGAAAACTGCGACTTGTTTATTTACGCCGGCGGCGAATCGGACGAATGGGTTGACGAAATTTTGAAGTCCATGAAGAAAAAAATCAAAGTAATTCGCATGATTGATTGCATAGATACAAAATACGAGGACGAGGATGGTGACGATTACGACGAACACGTTTGGACTTCGCCTGTCAACGCGATGAAAATTTCCGAAAAGATTAAGGACGTTTTGATCGAAATCGATTCCGAAAACAAAGATTTTTATCAAGCAAATTACGAAAGTTATTTGTTAAAACTTGAGGAGCTTGATAATAAATTCAGAAATTTGTTTGTAAATAAAAGAACATTAGTATTCGCTGACCGGTTTCCGTTCAGATATTTTATCGAAGAATACCGATTGAATTACTATTCCGCATTACCCGGTTGCAATTCCGAAATGGAACCCAGCGCCGCGACGATGGCGTTTTTGATTAATAAAATCAAAGAAGAAAACATCAACACGATATACTACCTCGAATTTTCCACGCGCAAAATCGCGGACACGTTAGCGGAAACGACAGGCGTCAATACCGCTATGCTACATTCTTGCCACAACGTCAGCTATGAGGATTTGGAAAACGGCGCGACGTACTTGTCGCTGATGGAGAGGAATTATGAAACGTTAGCAAACTAAATATTGCACAAAAAGTTGCGAAATATACCTTTATTTGAAGTATAATTTATAAAGGGGAACTGTAGTGAACACATTTGATAGAATCAATACCGTGATTGATTATGTCGAAAACCACATAACCGAAGATTTGGATTTCTGCTAATTCGGATAAATATAAACGGTTTATTTGGGATGGAAATGGAAGGGTTTCCCTTCTGAATTTGTGATATGTGCGTATGATCACCGTTCGACAGGAAAATATAAGAATGATCAAATTATGGAAATGTGGATACCGATTGAAAAGATATAAAAAGACAGGGTATAAAAAATTTACCCTGCCTTTTTCTTTATTGGAATCCAAACCTCGTAATGAAATTCCGAATTACCTAAATTAAATCCCTTTTCCAATTCCGGACCGCAAGCGTGTTCATAATCCGAAGTCGCGAACCATTCCGAAACCCTACTCCATGCCCGTTTACATTGCACCGCCGGGTCGGCTTCCGGATCCTTTGGCGAGGAAAACACCACCCATGTCGCAGCAGGAACTGATAACGTTTCATAACAGGACGGAGCGCCGCCTTTCGGCATGTTATGACCAATCATGTAGGAAAACGTGCCGCCCTCTTTGAAATCATATAATGCGAAAATTAGACTTTTTGGTTCATTCGGGGTATGCGGCGTGTCTTCGGGAAGACATTCAATACCGAGGTCGCCGTACATTTGTCTGAGTTGACCACTCCTGTGGTTTTGTCTCATAAATTTCGGCGGCATCATCTTTCCTTTAATTTCAGCAGACAATCCGCACAACTCAAATGATTCTTTTTGTTCGATTCGATAATTCATCTCGACATCTCCTTTAATAGAAATTGAGAAGGTCATCCGCGGATAGGCTTTAAGTGTAACGCCCATACTGCGCGCCGAAGTCGGCATTATCTCGTGCAGGTTCTTGAACGCTCTGGAAAACGCTTCCGGCGATTCGTAACCGTATTTGAGCGCGGCGTCGATTACTTTAATTTCGCTCGTCTGTAACTCAAAAGCGGCTAACGTCAAACGTCTGCGCCGGATATATTCCGACAGCGGAACTTCGGTTATGAACGAAAACATCCTTTGAAAGTGATATGTCGAACAACAGGCGATTTGAGCGGCTCTGTCGTAAGAGATTTCGCCCGCGAGATTTGATTCGATATAGTCCATCGCCCGGTTCATTCTGTCAAGCCAATCCATTGATTTCCCTCCCTTCGAGATATATTATAACAGAAATGTTAGGATTATTCCTAACATTTCATGCACGAAAAAGTCATATCTTCACTTCTTTTTGGAATCGCGGCGCGATTTTGTTTATATACACATCATACAAAATCGTAATTATATATGCCTGCACTGAACATACAATGATTTCTTCTATAACCCGCGGAATCCAAAGTATCAGGAATGACCGCCCATTCCACGCTTCGATGAACCAAATCAATATCTGCGTGTTGACCGTCGTCACGAACACGCCCGATAATACTATGGTTATCAAGAATTTTACGAAGTTCCCGCTCTTCTTCTCTTTCTTTGAAAATTTCGTAAACAGTATATCCGTTGCTAAGTATATTAACCCTAACAACAATATTGCGTACATTCCAAACGTCGTGAAATTCACGAACGCGGCGAGATTTTCCCTGTACGGACTTGTCAGCGTGTAACCGTCGGCTATATATGTATCGGAAGAAACACTTAGTACAATTTCCTCTACATCCTCGCGGATGATTTCAACATTGAGACCCTTGAACGCGTCTTTGTCAACCGTCGCGATACTGTCGGGAATGTAAACCGTTTTCAAATTGGTGCAATTGGAAAACGCATTGGCTCGGATGCTTCTCGTGTTAAATTCTTCGCCGTCGATGATGATTTTCGCCGGAACGACAATCACTTCGCTCGAATTATCAACGTTTTTAATCGCCACCGTGTCGTTATTGTACTGCGCTAAATCTGTAGTAATTTTCGATAACGGCGACAAATCCATTGCGGCAACTTGATTTTTCGTGGGCAGTTTATCCTGCGAGGCGATAGAACTCCGCGTAACTCCATCGCTTAAAAGCGAAAGGTTCGTCGAAATTCCGAACCCGCCGATGATAACGCAAAGGATAAGCACACCCACTCTGAATTTAATTTCCTTGCGTTTCATAATCAATATCCAAATCAGACCTTTCAGGCATCCGCCGCAAAACGCCGTAACGGTGAGCCACGGTATATACGCGCCTTCGGG
>WREN01000252.1 GCA_009779295.1 Oscillospiraceae bacterium
ATAACCGGGGAAGTTTTGAACGACGCCGCTTACGACCGCAACCTTGAGGTCATGCAACTCTTGAATATTGATATTGTACCATATTATCAGGATTACAGTCAGTTTTACAATATTATAGTAAAAGATAACGCCGCGGGCGACTGTACATACGATATCGTTACGCCGTGGGGCGGCAGATCGAACGCAAATAATCTCATCATCGAGAATCAATTGTACGACTGGAATAAAGTTCCTTACGTCGATTTTGAAGCGGATTGGTACAATCAAAGCGCGAATGAAGCGTTTACGGTTCTGGGCAAGCAGTTTTATTGCGTCAGCGACATACTCGGTTACGGACGGCAGGGCGGTTATCTGTTTCTTTTCAATAAAGAATTGTTCGTCGATTACGGGCTTGAGTACCCGTATCAGCTTGTCTATGACCAAAAGTGGACGTACGACGCTTTACGCGCTTACATCAAGGATACTTACAACGATCTGAACGGCGACGGCAAAAAGGATGCGGGAGACTTTTTCGGTATCAGCACACATCCGATCCCGTTGGCGGTCGCGATTATGAATTGGGGAGAATCTCCGTTAAAACTTAATGAAAACGGGTTTGTTTTGAACATATTCAACAACAGGATCGCCGATATGGTCGACCGTTTGACGGAATTAGCGCAAAGTCCGGATGTATTCTACACGGAAACGAATATTCATGACAATTTCAACGCCGGACGTTCTTTATTTGAAATTTACGCGAGCGACCCGAAGATGTTGCGCGAGCTTGATTTTGACTTCGGTTATCTGCCGTATCCGAAATATAACGAGGCGCAGCCGGATTATATCGGCATAGCCGACGGCGCCGCGATGGGGATTCCGCTCAGCAGGAGCGAGGAGCAAGTCAGCCGCACCGGAGCGATAATCGAAGCGCTTTCCGGGGCTTCGAACAAGTACATGATAGACGCGTTCGTCAAACAATACATCGAAAACAAAGTTCTGCGCGACGAAGATTCCGTGAATATGTATTATATTCAGCGGCGCGGCGTAATTTACGAATTGGCGCGCGCTTTCGACAACACGAATTTGATCAATCCGTATTTTAATTATTACGTTGACATTCTGAAAAGTACAAACGGTTCCGTTAATTTGGCTTCACAATACGCAAAACACGCCGATATGCTGCAAGCGTCTCTGGATAATTTATACGAAATGATATTGGAAAATCAATAAAAAACGGAGGTATTTTGTATGCAAATCAATAGATTTTGGATATTTACGCTGCTTTTTTCGCTATTTTTCGTCCATTTTTCATGCCAAAACGGCAGCAATCCGGTAAATAATCAACGCGAATCAAATGAAAATGAAACATCTGCCGCCGCGGAAACCGAAATCAACTACTATAAAAACATACCTGAGGGGTTGAATTACGACGGTTACACGTTCACTATTTTCACGTGGGATCCCGCGCTCAGAGCAAACGACCCGTATATTATCATCGAGGAAATACAGGGCGAGGTGCTGAACGACGCCGCGTACACCCGTAATCTGGAAGTCATGGAACTTCTCAATGTGAATATCGGTTATTTTTACAAAAATGAAGGCGAACTGTATAATCAAGTAGTGCGCGATAATACCGCCGGCGACTGCCCTTACGACATCGTTATCCCGTGGCCCGGTTTGGGCGGCGCGCCGAGTTTGGTTACGAACGGCCAATTATACGACTGGAACAAAGTGCCGTACGTCGATTTGAGCGAGGACTGGTACAATCAGAGCGCGCGCACCGCTTACACCGTTAACGGCAAGCAGTTTTTGTGCGTCAGCGATTTGCTCCGCTCAATCCCGCGCCACTTTCAATTCTTATTCAACAAAACGCTATGCACCGATTACGGGCTTGAATATCCGTATCAGCTCGTCTACGACGGCAAGTGGACGCTTGAAGTGGTTAGCCGCTACATAAAAGACTTTTACACCGATTTGAACGGTGACGGAAAAGAAGATATGGGCGACCGTTTCGGCTTGGTTGGGCGCGACGTTGAACTGGGGAGTTTTATCGCGCATTGGGGCGAATCGCCGATCAGCATCGGCAAAGACGGATTTTCGCTGAATATCTTCAGCGAACGAATTTCTTTGATGACAGATAAATTACAAAATCTGGTTTCTACCATAGATGTATTCTACACCGCGGGGCAATTGGAACTTTTTGGTATATTTGACGACGGGCGTTCGCTGTTCAGGTTCTGCACGAGCAACCCGTATATGGTGCGCGAAATTGAGGTTGACGTAGGTTATCTACCGATCCCGAAATTCGACGAGATTCAGAGCGGGTATATAACGGCAACGTGCGGCAGCTGGATGGGGATTCCGCTCAGCCGAACAACCGAACAGGTCAGCCGCACCGGAGCGGTAGTTGAGGCGCTATCGGCGGCTTCGTCGAAATATTTGATTGAAGCGTATATCAAACAGCATATTGAAAATAAAGTTTTGCGCGACGAGGATTCTGTTAATATGTACCGCATTATTATGAACTCTACGCGTCATGAAAGTTCGTTTCTCTTCGATTCAACGAACCTGCTGAACACGAGTTTCCAATATTACGTTGAGATCATCACTAACAAAACCGGTACCGTCAATTTAGCGTCTCAATACGCTAAACACGCCGACAAACTGCAAACGACGTTAGATAGTTTATATGAAATGATGCTGGAAAATCAATAAAAAAGTGAGGATAAAAATATGAACGAAACACTAAACACAATCGCACAACGCTATTCCTGCCGCGGCTACGAAAGCAAATTGCCCGAAAAATCCAAACTGGACGCGATTGCTCTGGCGGCTTTGCAATCGCCCAGCGCAATGAATCAGCAGCCCTGGCAGATTATCGTCGTCACAGACAAGCCGCTCCTCGACGAAATGGACGCGGAAGGAATGAGGATTTTGTCTGAGGCCGACGATAAAACAACCTATGAGCGGCATATGCAGCGCGGCGGCAAGATGTATTACAACGCGCCGTGCATGTTCGTGATCCTTAAAAAACCAGGAACGGATATGGTTGACATCGGCATAGTCAGCGAGAATATCGCGTTGGCGGCTTCATCGCTCGGGCTCGGCAACGTCATCTGCGGAATGGCGGTTATCGCGTTAAACGGTCCGAAGGGCGAATTGTACAAGCAAAAAATGGAATTCCCCGCCGAAGGCTGGGAATTCGGCATGGCTGTATTGGTAGGATACGCGAATAAAACAAAAGACCCGCATGACCCTGATCCGGCAAAAATTAAATTTATCGGAGGTTTTTAATATGGCAATGAAAGTAACGGGGGAAGTTGTAATCGCCGATAGAACCGACGGCACATATATCGATATGGGGGAACAATATACGCACGCAAACGGATTGCGCCGCGTCAGGCATAAACTGGTCACGCGCGAATCGGATTTCTACAACGACCGGCTTGTGCAGTATTCAGACGACAACGGACGCACGTGGAGCACCGAAGAAAGCGCGTACGGCGACGATTTTTACGCCGCGCCCGATGGTTCGTGGGAAATAATGAACCACAGTTACAACGCGAGCATTTACAATCCCGTGCATAAACATTTTGTCGGCATGGGGATGCAGCGCATTTTCATGGGCGGACGAGACAAAGCGTATCACGTTTACTGGAGCAACGGCGAAAGGGGCTTTTCCGACCACTGTTTCCTCATGGTGCGCGGCGAAGATGAAGACACTGCGGTTCCGTATTTTATTAAATATGAGTCCGGGGCGGATTTCGACCCCGCAAATCCGCTCGAAGAAAATTATTTCAATACGAATATCGCGTATTTCAGCATTCCGTATGCA
>WREN01000253.1 GCA_009779295.1 Oscillospiraceae bacterium
TCGATCATCAAAAACGGGTTTGCGGTGATGTATATCATCGCGCGTAAGTTGGTGAAGTTCAGCGAGGACGAGGGATATTCGGTCGGCTCGCGCGGGTCGGTGGGTTCGTCTATCGTCGCGACGTTCGCGGATATTTCCGAAGTAAATCCCTTGCCGCCGCATTATGTTTGCCCGAATTGTAAATTTTCAGACTTTGACGTGCCGAAACAATACGGTTCAGGTTTCGATTTGCCGCAGCGGAATTGCCCGGAATGTGGTAATCCGCTGAATCAGGACGGACACGACATACCGTTTGAGTCGTTTCTCGGGTTTTACGGAGAGAAATCGCCGGATATTGATTTAAACTTTTCCGGCAATATACAATCGAAAGTGCATGAATATACCGAGCAGCTTTTCGGCAGCCAAAACGTTTTCCGCGCGGGAACATTGGGAACGCTTGCGGACAAGACCACATATGGCTTCGTGGCGAGGTATCTGGAAGGCAAAGGAGTTACAATCCGCAAAGCGGAAATGAACCGCCTCATCAATAATTGCGTTGGTGTGAAAAGGACGACGGGACAGCATCCCGGCGGGATTATCGTCGTTCCGAACGATAAAGATATTTATGATTTTACGCCGATTCAGCATCCGGCGGACGACGCCGGTTCCGGCGTCATAACGACGCATTTCGCGTTTTCATATTTGCACGACACGGTACTGAAACTCGACGAGCTCGGTCATGATGTGCCGACAAAATACAAAAAAATGGAAGAATATACAGGAATTAAAATCGCCGAAGTGCCGATGAATGACCCGAATGTGTACGAGTTGTTCAAGTCACCGAAGCCGTTGAAAGTGGCGGTCGCGGACATCGACAGCCAGTTGGGTACGTTCGGATTGCCTGAGATGAGTACGCGGTTCGTTCAGCAGGTTTTGCTCGAAGCGAAACCGCAGAATTTCTCAGATTTGCTTCAAGTGGCGGGGTTGACGCATGGCACGGATGTTTGGCTGGGCAATGCGCAAGAACTCATCAAGAACGGTACATGCACGATCTCCGAAGTGGTCGGAACTCGCGACAGCATCATGCTGTACCTGATCGGGAAGGGTCTGGACTCCAGTATTGCGTTCAAAATCACCGAGGATGTGCGGAAAGGGAAAGGCCTGACAGCGGAATTTGAAACAGCCATGCGTGAAAACGATGTGCCTAATTGGTATATTACCTCTTGTAAAAAAATAAAGTACATGTATCCGAAGGCCCACGCGACAGCGTATGTAATGAGCGCAATCAAATTGGGCTGGTATAAAATCTACAAACCGTTGGAATTTTACGCGGCGTTTTTCACGGTCGCGCCCGGCGGGTTCGACGCGGAAATCGTCATGCGGGGCAAGAGTTTCGTGATGAACACGTTCAAAACCATCGAAAAGAAAGGCAATGAAGCCACGCAAAAAGAAAACGAATTAGTCAGCACGCTGCAGCTTGTTAATGAGTTTTATGCCCGTGGTCTAAAATTCCTGCCGGTGAATTTGTACCAATCCGATTCGCATGCGTTCTTGATAGAGAACGGCAAAGTCCGTTTGCCGTTCACGTCGCTGCCGGGGCTCGGCGATAATGCGGCAGTGAGGCTCAAGGAGACGTGCAAGAACGGTGATATACTGTCCGTGGAAGAATTAAGACAGCGTGCGCAACTATCGAAAACAATCGTTGAGATATTGAGCCGAAACAAAGTGCTTGATAATTTAAGTCAAACTAACCAAATTAACTTTTTTAATATTTAAATAATTGTAGATTTTATACATTGACTTTCGCGCTTTAATATGTTATCATATTAGCATAGTAAAGTAAAAGGATTTCTAAAAATGAACAACAAAAACATACCGGAAGGGACCCGCGACATAATTTTCGAGGAAGCGGATCTATACACAAACATCACGGAAAAATTCAATAACGTCTTCGCTGGAGCGGGCTTCAAGCAAATCATGACGCCCGCTATTGAGTATTACGACGTTTTCGATTACAGCGGGCAGTCGATTGAGCAGGAGCAAATGTACAAGCTGACCGACAACAACGGTCGGCTTGCCGTTTTGCGCGCGGATAACACAACGCCTGCCGCGCGTCTCGTGGCGACGAAACTGCGCGGCGCGCCGTTGCCGCAGAAGTTGTACTACAACCAGCACGTCTATCGGATCAATAACGGCTATTCCGGCAAGCGCAACGAGATTTTGCAGTGCGGCGTGGAAATAATCGGCAACGGCGGATTGAAAACCGACTATATCTGTATCACGACCGCCATCGAAGTTTTGAAAATGCTGGGAATAAATTTCAAAATCGAGATCGGGCATGTCGGTTATTTCAACGCGCTCATAAAAGAATTGAATCTGAGCGATAGCGAAACGCGTTTGGTGCGTAAATATGTTGACGCGAAAAAATCCGCGTCGCTCAACAATCTGGAAAAGATCCGCCGCATACCGTTATTGTTCGGAGGTATAGAAATTTTCGATGAAGCGTATGACCTCGCCGGAAATAATACCGAAGCTGTCGCCGCATTAAATTACGTAAAAACGCTGTATAAACTCATAAATAACGAAAACATCATGATAGATTTGGGAATCGTACATCAACTTGATTACTACACGGGCGTTGTGTTCGGCGGGTATATCGAAGGCGCGGGCGAGCCGGTTTTGATGGGCGGGCGTTACGACAATCTGATAAAGAATTTCGATTACGACGTCCCCGCGACGGGTTTCGCGGTGAACGTGTGTCTTGTCGCCGACGTGATGAAGCCTATCAAAAATCAACCATCCGAATATATAATACATTTCGATTTAGATAATATTGTACAAACAGAAACATTCGAAAACAGCGAATTGTCGTGCTTCGACACTTACGAAGAAACTTTAAATTACGCAAAAACCAATGGAATCAAGTACGTTGTTTACGGATCGGAGGTGCGCGAAGTATGATACGTTTGGCTTTGACAAAGGGCCGCATCGAGGAAAAAGCTATCGAAATTCTTACGAAAGCGGGTTACGACTGTTCCGAACTTGCTGAGGAAAACAAAGGCAGGAAACTGTTTTTCAAAATCCTGAACACGGACATCGAAATCGTTCTCGCGAAAGCGAACGACGTCATCACCTACATCGAGCACGGAGTGTGCGATGCCGGAATCGTCGGCGCGGACACGATTATGGAGAACGCCAAATCGCTGTACGAGATTCTGGATTTGAAATTCGGCAAGTGTAAATTCTCTCTCGCCGGACCGGTCGGGCAGAATTTTATAAATAACTACACGCACAAAATCGTCGCCTCGAAATATCCGAACGTAACGAAAGAGTATTTCAACCAGCGAAACATGGACGTTGAAATCGTCAAAATCGACGGCTCGGTTGAATTGGCGCCGCTGCTGGGATTGGCGGACGCTATCGTCGATTTGGTGGAAACGGGCGCAACTCTCAAAGCGAACGGACTCGAAATTTACGACGACATCGCGCAGATTTCCGCGCGGCTTGCCGTCAATATCGCAAGCATTAAGTTGAAAAAGCGTGAAATCGACGAGTTTATCAAAAACATTTCGGAGGTAATTTAAGTGATTAAAATATATAACGATATACGCGAATTGAAACCGCGAACCGAAACCGCGCCCGACGTTACAGCGGCGGTTAGCAAGATTATCGCCGACGTGAAATCGAACGGCGACAAAGCATTGTTCAAATACACGAAAGAATTCGATAAGGTTGATACAGACGAGCTATTCATGCCTGAAAGAGAACGGAAAAAGCTCATCGATCAA
>WREN01000254.1 GCA_009779295.1 Oscillospiraceae bacterium
GATTCCGACAGCGCTATTTCCGTGCCGTCCATGCCGTCGTATTTCGTGGGAACGTTGTCCAAATGCACCAAAATCCCATCCGCCAATTCGCCGATACAAACCGAAACTCCGCCCGCTCCGAAATCGTTGCACCGTTTAATCAAGCGGGTAACTTTCGGGTCGCGGAACAAACGCACGATTTTTCGCTCCTCAATCGGGTCGCCCTTTTGAACTTCCGCGCCGCTTGTTGTCAACGATTCCGAAGTGTGCGACTTCGACGAGCCCGAAGCCGCGCCGATCCCGTCGCGTCCGGTACGTCCGCCGAGGAGAATCACTACGTCACCCGGAATCGGCGTTTCCCTGACTACGTTGTACACGGGAGCCGCGCCTACGAGCGCGCCCATTTCCATGCGTTTGGCGACGTAATCCGGATGATATATTTCCGTTACTTGACCTGCCGCGCCTCCGATTTGATTGCCGTAGGAGCTGTAACCGTTCGCGGCGGTCTGCGTGATTTTCCTCTGCGGCAGCTTACCCGGAATGGTTTCGCTGAACGGCGTTCTTGGGTCGGCGCATCCTGTGACGCGCATCGCCTGATGAACGCACGAACGCCCTGAGAGCGGGTCACGGATTCCGCCGCCGAGACAAGTGGCGGCACCGCCGAACGGCTCAATTTCAGTCGGATGGTTGTGCGTTTCGTTCTTGAAATAGAACAGCCAGTCCTCATCTTTGCCGTCAACGTCAACTTTTATCTTCACGGAACACGCGTTGACTTCTTCCGATTCGTCAACGTTCTTCAACTGTCCTGTCATTTTCAGATATTTCGCGCCGAGCGTCGCGAGATCCATCAAGGATATATTCTTATGACGTTCGCCGTAAACTTCCTTGCGTTTCGCCAGATAATCATTGTAAGTCTCCTGAATGTATGGCTCGGCGATCTTAACGTCCTCAATCACGGTCAGGAATGTCGTGTGCCGGCAATGATCCGACCAATATGTGTCTAATAAGCGCAGTTCGGCAATGGTTGGATTCCGCTTTTCGGTGTTACCAAAATAATCGCGGGTCAATTTAACGTCGGCTACATCCATCGCCAGCGAATACGATTTGATAAAATCGGGTATATCGTTATCGTTCAGGTTAATAAAATCCTCAACATCCGCAACGGGCGACGGCGTTGCGAACTTTTCTTCCAGTGTTTCGGGCAGACTGAGCGACGTTTCGCGCGATTCAACGGCGTTGATTATATAATTCTTAATCTTCGCGAAGTCGTCGTCGGAAATATTTCCGTAAAACATATAGATCCGCGCGGTTTTGACTTTCGGATTAGGGGTCAATAACTTCAAACACTCCGTAAACAAATCGGCGCGCTGGTCGTACTGTCCGGGCAGATATTCCGCGGCGAAAAATTTGCCGTCAATTACAATATCTTCCGACACAACGTCTGTCAATTGTGCTGAAAAAATCGAATATTTCGCTGTTTCTAATATTTCATCCGTGATTCCCTGAACGTCGTAACGGTTTATATACCGCACATTCGTTAGATTTTTAATCAATAAAAAATTTTTTATATCCTGTAATAAATTTTGGGCCTCAATATCATAACCCGTTTTGCGCTCAACATAAATTCTTTTTACCATATTATTTTATTCTCCCATGATTTATAATTCAATTTTGTTTGTGCCGTCTTTGGTGACGAAATGGTTTTTAATACCAAGCTCGTCCATCCAACCCCTGACGATAACGGTTTGCCATACGTGCGTATTATAACCGTTTCCGGCATCGTTATTCCAGAGCCACAACGGCGTGTCCCAAAAGCATACCTGCGGGTTTATCGCTTTGTAAACGTCGAACGTAACGCCGTTCTGCCCGTGGTGCGCCATCTGCACGAAATCGGATTTCAATTCTTCGCCGCGTTTCGCGAGCATTATGTTACCCGCTTCAACGCCGAGATCGCCTAAGAAAATCATTGTGTTACCGCTCAATGTCATTTTCAAAACCACCGAAGTGTTATTGATAAAATTCTCCGGTATAGTGAAATCCGGCGCGTATAAAACTTTAAACACCGCCTCGCCGAAATCCAGAACGTCGTCGTCTTTCAGGATTTGCAGTTTCGGTAATAATTTCGGTTTACACTTTTCAAATTCGTCGTGATCGACGCTGTACATCGGTTCGTTTTGCATCAATAATTCGATAGTCGGGAAGTTGTAATATATTTTATCGACGTTAAACTCAAACTCGTGATTCTCAAAAGCCTCGATTATCGCGCCGTGATGGTCGCTGTGGACGTGCGTCAATATCCAAGCGTCGATTTGAATTGTACCGCCGGTTAATTCTTTAATGTAATTCAGCAGGTACTGCGCGTCGCAGCGGCAGCCGCCGTCAACGACGATGATTTTGTCGTCTTTCGTTTCGATTACATACGACATCATTTGCGAATGGCTTTGCGATGTTAATTGATGGATCGTGTTACATTTTTTCATTTATTTTCACCTCTAATATTTTTCCGTGGATATCTGTTTCGCTCGCTATGCTGATTTCCAAAAAGTTCGGCGTATGTCCGGTTGCGATTCCGTTCTCGAACGTTTCGAATAGTACAAATAGCGAAGAGTCTTTGATATTTTCATATATTTTTTTTTTGATTTCTTCTTGTATTTTAGCCAGAACCGCCGCGCGCCGATTCTTTTCGGATTCGGGAATTTGGTTCGGCATATCCGCCGCTTCGGTTCCGGGACGTTTCGAATATGTGAAGATGTGCGCGTGCAGAAACTTAACAGTATGCAAAAACGCTATGGTTTCGTTGAAGTCGTCAATACTCTCACCGGGAAATCCAACCATTATGTCCGTCGTGAGATTCATTTCGGGGCGAATCTTGCGGATATATTCAATATTCCGCATAGCAATTTCAGCGGTGTATTTGCGGCGCATAGCTCGCAATATTTTATTCGAACCGCTCTGCACGGATAGATGGAAGTGCGGACAAATTTTATTAGCGGACAAAATCTCATCCACAACCGTTTGCCGCATGTATGAAGGGTCAAGCGAACCTATGCGGATTCGTTCGATTCCGTCGATGACATCCAATTTATGGATAAGTTCGGGTAAATTCTTATACGCGGACGTTTCAATCCCGATAAGCACAATTTCCTTACAGCCATTTGCTGTCAACGTTTTAGCCTCATCGATGACGTTATCGATGGGTTTACATCGTACCCTACCGCGAACGATCGGTATGATACAATACGAACAATTGCTGTTACAGCCGTCCTCGATTTTTATATACGCGCGTGTGCGGTTGAACTTGCGGATCGTCATCGGCTCAAATTCGGCTTTATCGAGGTAAGTAACGCCTTTGATATTGCGGTCAAGCTTCACCTGACAGCCTGTAACGGTAACGGTCGCGTTAGGATTCAAATTTTGGGCGCGGCGTATCATCTGATACGATTTGCGCGAACTCTCAGCCGTGACCGCGCACGTGTTGATTATATAGAGATCGCAAATTTCGGAAAAATCTTTTATGGTGTAGCCCAAATCTTCAAATTTTTCCTGTATTGCGTGGCTCTCGTATTGGTTGACTTTGCACCCCAGCGTACAAATCGAAGCAGTTTTAATATTGAATCATTCCTTTTCTTTCTTATATTTTATCATTTTTTTGGAAAATTGTAAATAGTAAATATTTAAATATTTTTACTTGAAAAATATATTAAATTGTGTATAATTAATATATAAAGGCGGGCGATAATATGAAAATCGAATATAGTTTCGCAAAACCGGACGATTTA
>WREN01000255.1 GCA_009779295.1 Oscillospiraceae bacterium
TGATTCTTTCGCGATACAAGTCGTTGAAGCGGATTACATTGATAATATTATAAGTCAAAAATTAGAATTTGAATGACGTTGATATGTCTGAAATATATTGACTTTTCCAAATTTAATTGTTATAATTATAATATTCAAAAATAATGGACAGGTGGGGAGTATAATAATATATATGGAATGCGATGTATGCGGAAAAAAGATACCTAACGACGCCGTTGTCTGCGATAACTGCGGTACGACCGTCGAATCGATGATCGAACAGCAGGAGTTTGAAAAACAATTGAAAGCGCACAAAAAAAGCAATACACCGGCGATGACTGTAATGCAGTATTTATATATGCAAATCGTTATGCTGATACCGATCGCGGGGATCGTTATAGCAATTTTGTGGGCGTTCAAAGACAATGTCAACCAGAACAGGCAAAATCTCGCGCGTTCGACTTTGATTTCATATGCGGTGGTTATCGTTGTTTTCACGGTACTGTCGATATTGCTCAGCGGATTTATCGGCGAGTTTGTTGTAAATTATTTTTCGTTATTTAAATAAAGGAGTGTTATAAAAATGAAAATCAAACGTTTGATTTCAATTATTATCTGCGCAATCTTCATTGTATCGATGACGCTTGTTGCCTGTTCGGAAGACAACGGCACGAAAAATGACGGAAATACCGAAAGTAATGTTACAAACGCGGAGGACACAAACGCAGAAGCAGATTCGCGGCTGTCGGTCTCTGACGATTTGCCAAAAAAAGATTTCGGCGGAGCGAAATTCAGGATATTTTCCAAGAGCGGTCTTGCATATGAAATACATACCGAGGAAGCTAACGGCGAAATATTGAACGATACGCTGTACCTGCGGAATATAACCGTCGAGGAGAGGTTCAACGTCGAGATCGTGCCTGTATGGACTGACGCGGGTACGGACGACAGCAAAGTGGTTGTGACATCCATTTTAGCGGATTCCGACGATTTCGATCTCGCCGGAACATATGTATTTGTTTCCGGAAACCTCGTTACAAACAGGGTTTATCTAAACTGGCTTGAATTAAAGTATACAAATTTGGAGAAGCCGTGGTGGGTCAACAGCATAAATAATAACTTCAGGATAGGTAACGCGATTTATACGGCTGTGGGCGATATGTGCGTAACAACGCTGAGACTCTCATACGCTATGTTTTATAATAAACGTCTCGCGGAGAATTTTGAAATCCCAGACGTCAATAAATCCGTTTACGACAACAAATGGACGATTGATTATTTTATCAAAACGACCCGCGATATATATGTTGATTTGAACGGAGACGGTAAAGCCGACTTGGAAGATATGTACGGGTTCACGGCGGAAGCACTGACGAATCTGGATATGTATCTGCCTGCGTTCAATATACCGATAATTAAACAAAATGAACAAGGTCTCCCTGAGCTTGTTATGAATACGCCGAAAACATTAACCGCAGTGGAAAAGGTAAACGATCTATACTGGGGCGGAACGGGTTCGTATATCGCCAATAACTGTTTTGAGGCATTTTTCGGCGGGCGCGCTATATTCTTTACTACTTGGATCTCAAGGACTTTCAATGAACTGCGCGAAATGGAGGACGATTACGGCATACTGCCTTATCCGAAGTTCGACGAATCGCAGGAAAAATATATGTCCGGCGCTATGGATAATTACACTGTACTCGGAATACCGATAACAGTCGGCGACCCTGAAATGGCAAGTATTGTAACCGAAGCGCTGAACGCTGAAAGTTATAAACAGTTATTCCCGGCGTATTACGATACGGCGCTGAAAGTCAAATATATGCGCGACGAGGAGTCCATCGCCATGCTCGATATAATAATGAACGGCAGAAACTTCGATATGTGCGTGTTGTTCTCGAGCGATTTGGGACAAGTAACATTTATGTTCCGTTCGCTTGTCGCGGCGAAGAGCACCGATTTCGTTTCAAGTTTTGAAAAAGTCAAAGACAGCGTGCAGACCAGGCTTGATAAAATCATCGAAATCTGCACAACGGAACAGTGATCTATATGAAATGGAAAATATTGTCTTGCTTATTGTTAGTCGTATTGTTATTCAGTTGTAAAAAAGAAGAAAATATAAATTTGGAGGAACCGTCTGTGAAAAATATAACATATTGGTTTGATCACTCGTCAAAGAAAACCCAGCCTAATTCAAAGGCAAGCGAATTAAACACATACAAAGCATATCTCGCTAAAAACGAATACGAACTTGTTCAGTTCGTTTTACTTACGGATACAAAAGAAGATAACCTGACGCTTGAACTTTCTCAATTCAACGATTTCAACGGCAATACCATGGAAGCGGAGATATTACAGCTATACTATATCAAAGTAAACAACGGCGAATCATACCCCGACCCCGCCGCGCCGTTGAAGGGCAGCTTCACGCTTGAGGCAAATATCAACCAACCGTTCTATATCAAGATAAAGTCAACGAAGGATATCGCGGCGGGAGAATATTCGGCGGTACTGACGTTACGCGCGGACGGCGAATTGGTGTTTACAACGGAGATTCAGGCGAAAGTCTGGAACTTTACCCTTCCGGAAACACCTTCATGCGCGACTTATATGCTGATAAACGAAGGTTCGATAGCGAAAGCGCATGGTATCGTTTTGAACTCGCAAACGGATGTTTTATTCAAGAAATATTACGATTTTCTGCTTGACAATAAAATATCGACGCATACTCTGCCGTTCGACTTATTGTCACCTTTGGCGGACAGCTATTTAAATGATCCGCGGATGACCGCGTTCGGCATACCTTACTCAAATGACGACGAATTGTTAAAGAAGTATTATGATAAGCTGAGTGCGATGCCCGAAGCGTTTGATAAAGGCGCGTTCTATGTTTTGGACGAACCGACAAATAAAGGCATGTACGAAGAAATATCCACGAGCTTTGACAGATTGGAATCGCTCTATCCCGGCTGTAAGATCTTAACGCCGTTCTTTCTGCAGGTACAAATCGACGGCAGTACAGATAATATCGATTATATGACCGGGAAGATAAAAGTATGGTGTCCGAAGACGTATATGTTCGACAACAAGAATATTTACCATAACGACATACCTCTCAGCGATCCGCCGTTCGCGGAACGCATGGCTGAACGCAGGGCGGACGGAGATTATCTTTGGTGGTACGTATGCTGGGAGCCGGGCGAACCTTTTCTGAACCTTTACGTTGATATGCCCGGCATCATGCACAGGTTGTTATTCTGGCAGCAGAAACTTTACGGCGTTGACGGATTCTTGTACTGGTGCGTAAATTACTGGCCGCAGGTTGACGATCCGTGGGAGGATATGCGTACCGTTAAAAATCTGAGTCCCGATGTGTTCGGCGACGGCTCGCTGCTGTATAACGGCAATAAAGTGGGCATTAACGGTCCGGTCGGCTCGGTGCGTATGGAAAATATACGCGAAGGCATCGACGATTTTGAGTATTTATGTATTGCCGAAAAACTTTTCGGAAATGATTTCGCGGAAGATTATATAAAGAAGCTCACGACGGACCTGACCCATTATACACAAGACGACGATAAACTGATGGCAACGCGGATAGAATTGGGCAACGCGATAGAAAAAGCTATGAATTAAATTGGAGGTATAAATTATGTACGGTGAATTAAAAAGAGCGATACATCTTGATTTCCACACAATGCCGGGCATTTACAATTTTAACGAGACCTGGGACGCGGCGAAGTTCGCGGAGCGGCTTGACAA
>WREN01000256.1 GCA_009779295.1 Oscillospiraceae bacterium
TCGGCGCGGCTCTGCTCATCTCGTAGAGTTTATTTATAGTCCACTCGTTTTTATCAACCAAGTCGTAAGGGTTTTGCAGATTGTTGTCGTCCAGAAGCGTCTTGTTGAACAGGATACCAGGGCACGCGTCGAAATTCATCAGCATTAGGTCGCCCGCAGTGAAGTACAGTTTACCTCCGACGGAGAGCGCGGCGGTTGCTTTCGCATCCCACCAAAGCCGGGTCAAATCCAGATTCGGGACTCTCAACAAATCCACAAAGTAACCTTTCTGCGCAAGGTCGGGGACGTCGCACAAAAACGGATACGCGATGTCGAACTCATTGTCGCCCGACGCGACCGCTTTTGTTATCGGGTTGCCGATGTACTCGAACACAACCTTTTGCTCGATTTTGAAATTGTACTTTTCCTCAATTACCCTGTTCCGTCTGTAAACGGCGTCATTGATCAAGTCGCCGTTTTCCTTTTCGGCGAATACGTCGCGCGGCGTCCACTCGTCGCCTGTGTCGCGTATCAGAACGTTGAAGGTATACCCGTTGAAATTCGTATCCGCGCTGAGATTTGGGAGGATTCTGTTTTCTTCCGTCGTAGTCTCTCCGATTACAGCGTCGTCGGTTTCGGCAAGATAGGGTTTGCCGTTATCGGGCTCGGCGTCATTATTTGCGCACGCCGAAAATATTAAAGACAATAACATTATTATTAATAAAAGTTTCCTCATTATTTTATTCACCTCTTTAATACCGCCTGATTCATATCCGGCGAACTCCGCCCCGCTAAATCAGGGTAACGCCTGTCAAGCGCGGCGAATGAAATCTCTATGTCTTCGGCCGCTTCTCTTTCGCTCATAACGCCCACAGTTATCATGTCGATATCGCGCAATACGCTCCAGTTGAAGTTCAATCCGACGAACGGCGTTACACGCCCTGCCGCGAACGGTTTTATCGTCATGACCGGTTTTTTGGCGTTGGTTATTATACGCGCAACATTTTCAATTTCTGTGTGCATCAAAAAGCCCATGCAGTTTAATATTTGTATGTAAGTTTCCACGTCGTAACCATTGGTATCGCTGTAGACAACAGCTTCGGGGTAATGCGATGACAATCCCGGTATCAATCCGTTTGCGCGCTTCATATACAAATAGTCGGGCAGACGGTCGAATATGCGTTTATTTTTGTTACAAAGCTGTTCAAGGCTGCCATGGTGCATAAGGCAAAAAGTTGAACCGATTTCCGCGCTCTTTTTGAACGTATCTTCGGCGGATTTGCGCCCTTCGGGAGTATCGTTTACGTTTGTCACCGGCGTGTCTATGATTATTATCTTTTTACCAAGCTTATCTTCAGCGTATTTTATCGCATCAATAGCCAGCGGACTTGCGCTTATCGGTCCCATGACCGCATTTATGCCATGCTGCATATATGTCTCGAACACCGGGAAAAATTTTTCAGGCGTGTCAAATTTTTCGGTAATCAGTTTATCCTGCGCCGAACTGCGGTGACTCCAGCCTAATAACCAGTTTGTGCCGATCAATATTCTCGGCAGTGATACCCCACCCACGACAGTACGCGGAAATTGTCTCATTTGTTCCATAATTTATATTTCTCCTTTAACTATTTTATATATGTATAATTTAATCCCATACATTAACTAAATCGCGCGTCAATTTATGCCAATGTTTCGTGCGTTCCGCACCATCTTCTTTCACACCGCCGTCGATGCAGAACAATCCGCCGTCCGCCATGTAATGCAATTCCTCGTCGCTAAGTCGTTCCCATGTGCCGCTGCATACAGATTCGGAAGTTGTGTAAATCGGACTACCCTTGAGTATAACTCCCGCTTCTTTCGTAACGCGGCGGAATTCCAATAAATCGTCTTTGTACCGCGCCATGCCGCGCATTATCGTGATGTCCATAGAAACCGGATTGCACGCGAGGCACGCATCGATATAGCCGGGGAAGTACGGGCCGCACGTGTGTAAATGCCCTCTGCCGTATTTATCGTATAACCTGCGGTTATACGGCTGGCAGAATTCCATATGTAACTCGGGAGTGATGACGGATATATAGTCGTCCCAGATGATCAAACCGTTTTGTTCGGGTACGGGTACGCTTACATTTGTAACGACATTCTCTTTGCCGAACCATTTTAACATCGCGTCGATAGTATCTTCAATACCCGTCGTGACAATATCAAACAATTTATGCACCAATTCCGGCTCGTCGTACATCGCCATCATCAATTCTTCATTTTCTATAATCTTTGTCGCAATGCCGTAAGGCGACTGATGGTCGCTGACGGCAACCGGAATTTCG
This sequence comes from Oscillospiraceae bacterium, assembly GCA_009779295.1. Taxonomy (GTDB): domain Bacteria; phylum Bacillota; class Clostridia; order Oscillospirales; family CAG-272; genus WREN01. The sequence goes on from WREN01000256.1 coordinate 2,307, forward strand.
CAATTCGTAGCGTCGAGGAATTTTTCGCAGATGTCCTTCATATTCGGACCCCAGCCGTCCGTTTCCGGATTTATTCTGGTTGGGATTTTGTCGAGTTCGTATATGTTCTTCATCAACCTGCCCTTGATAAACGGCGGAGCGTATTCCACTGTGTACTGTTCCGCTCCGAACATCGACGGGATAAATCCCTGCCCCAAAAAAGCAAGGTCAAGATACGGCAGGAAATCTGTATCGGCAAACGCTTCAGTCTGCGCGTTTATGCGCGCGATATTTTGTTCGATAAGTTTATCGGTATCTTCGAGTATTTCCCTTTGGTTGTAATTCGGTATATCGCCAACGGAAGCATGGTACATGAAAGGCAGTCTATCCACTTTCTGCTTGCTGTAATACCTGGTCACCCGTTCGCGCGCTTCAGCTATTCGTTCGCGGTCGATTTTCAATGTGTATCTTCCCTTTATAATTGTTTCCATAATACTATCACCTTGAATTAATTATAGTAAATTTTTATCTGTTTGTCAACACATACATATACAATAAATTAAAATTATAATTGAAAAAGTATCCGTCAATTGAAAAAACGAACAAAAATAAATATTTTTTCTGCTCGTTTTTTTGTTATTGGTTTTTATATACTCTTTTAGCTTTAGATATCTAAATTAATAATAGAACGTCAAAACAAACCCACATACAAAACATAAACAGTTTTTATTAGGGTTATTATAGCCCATCAACCGCCCCATAGACGAACCGGAATTTATTTCCGGTTCGTCTATGGGGATTTGTATTTATGTTTCCTGCGCATTGTAGTAGCTTTTCAAACATTTTAGGTACTCTAATATCTATTCTTTTGTAATATCATTTCAACCCCTATACCCTTGACAACACATTTTCGTCCACAAACAAATTCCGATGTTTGAATTTCGGCGGTGACTTATACATAAACCACAGCCGCAGGTTGCCCTTGGCGTTACACGCGAAATGAGGTTTGTCGCCGGGTAAATAACATCGATTATCAAACACCCAATCAGGCGGCTTCATTCCGCAATCATCAGCGAGTTTATGAGCTACAGAAGCAAGAAATGGTAGATGCTCCGGCTTCGACATATCACAGGGAGCAGCCGCGATCATTTCGGTCTTTTCGTTATCCGACGATCTGTAAAACGAATCGAGGAAATCGCCGAGGAGCAAATAAAAATCGGCACCAACGTTAGTTCTCGCAGATATGTCATAAATGGTGTTCATTACCAAATCACTCCGTTAATATAGATATTATACCATAAATTCATTTCAAAATCAATGCAATTAAATAAAAGGCAGTATTGCAAAGTTCATGAGAGGCAAAAAAGAGAAAACAAAGCGCGCTTGCCAAGAGGGGAATGGAACATAGCGAACAAAGCAATGGTAACATTAACCATGAACAATGACCGCGAAACAA
>WREN01000257.1 GCA_009779295.1 Oscillospiraceae bacterium
ACGCCGGACGTTGAAGCCGCCAAACGCGTCAAAGCCTATGCCGACGAGCAAGGCGTTAAAATCTGCTGCTTCTCGATGGGCGTTACCATCATCGGTGACGGCGCGAAAGAACAAATCGCAAGCCTGAAAAAGTATTCGGAAGTCGCCGCCGCGTTGGGTTCGCCGTACCTGCACCACACAATCGCGCTCGTAATCAACCACAACTACCGCGCTGTTCCGTTCAAACTCCTGCTCGCCGAAGCCGTCGAAGGTATCCGCGAGGTTTACGATTACGCGGAACAGTTCGGCGTAAAGACGATTTACGAGGATCAGGGCTATTACTTCAACGGCTGTGAACGTTTCGAATTGCTGCTGAACGAAGTCAACCGCGACATCGGCGTCAACGCGGACTTAGGCAACATTTATTTTGTCGGCGAAAAACCGGAGGATTTCGTCGGGCGGTTCGCGCCGTTTATTAAACACGTCCACCTTAAGGATTATATTTTCAAATCCGGCGACAAACTGTTCCCCGGCGAGGAATGGTACAAAACCAGAGGCGGCGATTATCTGCGCGGAACCGTTGTCGGGCATGGAATCGTTGACTACGGTAAGATTTTCAGAATCCTTAACGGCAGGAATTACGACGGCTGTTACTGCGTTGAATACGACGGGCTTGAGAACGGCGAATTGGCGATGGATCTCAGTCTCCGCAACGCGCGCCGTTTCTTCGAGATGTCGGATATTGCTTCCGGAAGTAAGGAAGTCGCTTATATTAAAGGGGAGTAATAAAATATGAAACAGCGCAAATATTTTGACGTGCATTGTTCGGCAGGGCGCGTGAATATTCCGTCGAAGGATTTTTCCTACGACCCGTATGATTTGCTGGACGACATGAAATATTACCGCGTTCACGGCGCGTTGGTCGTGCCGCTGGAATCGGTGGATTACGCGTTCGTGCCGGGTAATGAGTGGCTTATAAACCTATCGAAAAAAGAAAAAAGATTGTACGGTCTCGCGCCGATTACAAATACCGCGCTCATCGAAACAGATGATAAATATTATTTTGAAAAACTTTATCAGAACGGAATTAAAGGGTTCATAACATACCCGCAGAAATTCGGTCACAGCCTGAATCCAAAGGATATGGAGCATGTGGCGGCGTTTCTTGTGAGCCGCAATATGCCGCTGTTTATCTCCGAATCTCAAGCGCCGAGCACGGATTTAATTCCGCTGCTTGAAGCGTTCCCGTCACTGAACGTCGTCATTCTCGATACGAGTTGGGGCACGAACCGGCGGTTGTTTCCGCTGCTCGAACGATATAAGAATCTGCATTTCGAGATAAGTTCCAATCAGGCGAACGATATAATCGAAATCACCAAGAAACATTTCGGTATCGAGCGCGTGTTGTACGGTACAGCTTGGAGCAAAAAATCGATGGGCGCGCTGAAATCGCTCGTCGAATACGCGGACATCTCCGAAGCGGACAAGGATTTAGCCGCGCACGGTAATGCGTGCAGGTTATTAAATATTGATCCCGGCGAATTAGAATTATACGACGACAGCGAGTGCGAGTTTGATGAAATTACCGCAGAGATCGATCAGGGTATTCCCCTCAGCGTGCCGGTAATCGATTCGCACACGCATATGGCGCGGGATTCGCACAAAACCGTTTCCGCGATCGTTATGATGAACAGCGGCGCGGACAGTATCGTGAAGAAAATGGATCGGCTCGGAATTGATACGATTCTCACGTCGTCGTGGGAAGGTCTTTCCACCGACGGCAAGCTCGGCAACGACCAAACACTCGAAGCCGCGAAGAAATATCCGGGCAGGTTCCTCTCCTACAGCACGTGCAACGTCAATTACGACGACGACCTCGCCGATTGGCGGCAGTATCACGACAAGTATCCGGAAATTTTCGTGGGAATCAAGCCGTACTGGCCGTATCAGGGGTTCGATATTTGTAGCGACAGGGTGAAGGAGTGGTATCAGTACGCGAACGACAACAATCTGTTGCTGCTCATGCACACCGGAAGCGATCCCATTGTCGCGAAAACCGGTGAGTTAAGTTTGCAATACCCCAACATCACGTTCATTCTGGCGCATACCGGAATCGATTACAACGTGGCGCGGACGAACGTAGCGCTCTGCAAGCAAAGGGAAAACGTTATGCTCGAAATTACATATACTTCCACCACGCGCGGAATGATTGAATATCTGGTGAGCGAAGTCGGAGCTGAGAAAGTGCTGTACGGTTCGGATCTGCCGATGCGCGATCCCGCGCCGCAGCTCGCGTGGGTGTGTTACGCGAAGATTCCGGCAGAGGATAAGAAGTTGATTTTGTACGGGAATATAAAGAGGCTGTTGGAGAAGGGGTATAGGTAAAATCCACAAATCCTGTTCGCGAAATAACGGGTAAATTTCGACAATAACATGTATAATATAGATAAGAAGGAGATGAATTAATAGTGGAGTGGATTGACCGCTTAAACCACGCCGTCGGGTACATTGAGAAAAATCTCGACGGCGAAATCGACTACGACGAAATCAGCCGTATCACGGTTTCACCCATCGCGCTGTTCCAGCGCTTTTTCGTGCTGACGACCGGATATACGCTCACGGAATATATCCGCAGGCGGAAACTCACATGCGCTCTTACGGATTTGCAGACCACGGACGCGAAGGTGATCGATGTCGCGTTCAAATACTGCTATGAGTCGTCCGACGCGTTTTGCGTTGCGTTCAAACGGCTGTACGATATTACGCCGTCGCAGGCGAAAAAAACAACCCTGAAGCTCAAACACTATGACCGCATCTACTTTAATCTTACGATTTCATATGTTAAAGGAGAGAAAGACATGGTTTTATTAAATGTTGACAATTTCCGTTATTACGATCCGGTATTCGAGAGTGTGCGCATCGTACTGAACTACGCGGGCGAAAAATTCACGCCTGAGTACGTTCTGGGCATATCCGGTTCGACTTTCAAGATTGCGGGCGGCTGCCCGAGCAGACCGACGTGCGTTTGCGACTTCTGGCCCGCCGATTTCCTCAAGTATCTCGGCTACGAGGTGAAAGAATATCCGTGCTTCGACCAGAAGGGGAACGACATTTCCGACAAGATGATCGAAGCCGTCAAGAAGCAGATCGACGGCGGCAAGCCCGCACTTATATTCAGCGCGTTTTCGTACTCGGAGTGGGACGTTGTCTGCGGCTACGACGACGAAGCGCAGCAGTTCGTCGGAAGGCGTATCAGCAGCGGCGTCAGCGATTACGCGCGCGATTCGTGGGATCGTGCGAAGAAGGATGAAAATTTCCCGGCTGGCGCGGTGTTGATCGGCGAGAAAGTTGCGGAGTTCGATACAAGGCAAGCGGAAATCAATTCGTTACGGAGCGCGGTCAAGCACGCGAGGCAGGAAACGGACAATGTCGGTATCAAGTTCTACCACGATTGGGCGGCGGAGTATGCCAAGGAGGGCAAGGACAGAGGGCTCGCCGACGTTTACTGCTACGCGATTTATATGTCGGTGCGCGGTGCGTGCGTCGGTTATTTGCAAGAAATCGCGAATGGTGATGAGAATCTGCTCAAAGCCGCGGATTGTTTCGAGCGCGAAAAGGCGCATTTGGATAGCTTGTGGCCTTATCTCGGCTGGGAATCGCCGTGGGGTGTTGACGAGGAGCGCAGTAAGAACGTCGCGCCGATATTGAAGGAAGCGGCGGTCGCGTATGAACAGGG
>WREN01000258.1 GCA_009779295.1 Oscillospiraceae bacterium
GCTTTCAACTCATCGCTCAGTAACTCATACGCCGCGCTGTTTGGCGTGGAATAGCCGATGTACTCGCTGTTCGCCGCCGCTATATCCGCTCTGCACATGAAGTTTATAAACAATTCCGCAGCTTCTTTATTCTTCGCGCCTTTCGGAATACACATCGAATCGACGAAGATGTTCGTGCCTTCCTTCGGGTAAACCGCGGCAAGATTCGGATTCTCGTCCATCATCGTCAGCGCGTCGCCCGCGTAGTACGGCGCGATGTATGCTTCCTCGCCGCCCATCTTGTTGAAGATTTCATCCATGTAATAGCCGAGCAGTAAATCCTTTTGCTTCGTCAATTCATCAGCCGCGAGCTGCAATTCCCTTTCATCGGTCGTATTTACTGAAAATCCGAGCCTTATGAGCGAAATACCGAACGCGTCGCGCGAATTGTGGAACATTATAATTTTGCCTTTGTAATCCTCGTCCCACAGAATGTCCCAGCTTTCAACGGGTTTTGTTACGTATTTGGTGTTGTATATCAAAACCACCGTCCCCCATGTGTAAGGCACGGAATATTCACCCGTCGGATCAAATTCCAGATTTTTGTAGTTATCCATGATGTTTTCAAAATTCGGAATGTTGTCGAAGTTTATCTTTTCAAGCATATCTTCGTTTATAAGACGGTTGATCATATAGTCAGACGGAATTATCACGTCATAATTCGCGCTGCTGCCCTTGAGCTTTGAATAAAGCTCTTCATTCGTCGCGTAAGTCGTGTAATTTACTTTGATACCGGTTTCCGCTTCGAACTCCTTCAGCACGTTGATAATTCCCGAAGCATCTGAGATATATTCTCCCCAGTTAAAAACGTTTACAACCTGCTTATCGCTTGAACATCCGGAAAAAATTGAAATAATCGTTGCCAGAATAAAAATCGCTGTAAAGATTTTAGTTTTCATTAAATTATCCTCCATTATATTTTAAATTTCGTTTTTTTGTGTCGCGTATATCTTTTAAATTCATGATAACAAGTAAAGTAAGTACTACAACAAATATAATCGCCGACAAAGCGTTGATTTCCGGGCTTATTTGTTTTCGTATCATGGAATATATCGCAATCGGGAGGGTCTGCATTTCAGGTCCCGATACAAAATAACTGATGACGAAATCGTCGATTGAATAAGTGAACGCCATTAAGAACCCGCTCAGTATACCTGGAAATATCTCCGGCAGCACGACTTTAAAGAACGCCTGATACGAATTGCAACCCAAATCCAACGCCGCTTCATACTGATAGCGGTCAAGCTGCCGCAGTTTGGGCATGAGGTTGAGTATCACATACGGGACGCTGAATGAGATGTGAGCTATAAGCAGCGTTAAGAATCCCGGCTCCAATTTTATAAACGCGAACAAAAGCATAAGTGATACGCCGGTGATTATCTCGGGGTTGAGGATTGGCAGGTATGTAATGTTAATTATGATTGCGCGTTCGCTTTTTTTCATCGCGTATATTCCGAGCGAAGCTAATGTGCCGAGAATAGCGGCAATCACCGACGAAATCAACGCGAGGATGAGAGTGTTCATCAGTGCGTTGATGATATATTCGTTGTTAAATAATTTTATATACCAGTCGAAAGTGAAGCCCGTCCATACCGATTTGCTTTTTGAAACGTTGAAAGAAAATACAATTAAAATAAAAATAGGCAGATAAAGAAACAGAAATATTAAACCGAGATAAGCGGATGAGAAAAGTTTCTTCATACTAAGCCCTCCGTTTCGTATTCGTCAAATTGGTTTAAGAAAGCCATACTTAACAGGATAAATATCATCAGGATTAGTGAAATCGCCGAACCGAACTGCGGATTGTACGCGTTGCCGAGGAACTGCTGTTCTATCAGGTCGCCTATAAGCAGATTCGTTCCGCCGCCGAGCATACGCGAAATGATAAACGTGCTCACGGAAGGCACGAATACCATCGTTATACCGCTCATTACGCCCGGTTTCGATAGCGGGAACACGATTTTTACAAGCACGCCGAAAGCGTTCGCGCCTAAATCCTGCGCCGATTCGATTATGGGTTTTTCGATTTTTATCATAACCGTATACAACGGCAAAATCATGAACGGCAGATAATTGTAAACCATTCCGAGTACGACCGCGCCGTCGGTGTTTATCATTTGAAACGGTCCAAGCCCGAATGTGCCGAACATTTTGTTTATAAGCCCGTTGGTTTCGAGGAGCGCCATCCACGCATATGTGCGCAGGATGTAGTTCATCCACATGGGGAGCATTATCAGCATCATCGTTAATTTTTGCAGATTTGAGTTCATACGCGACATTACAAACGCAAACGGATACGCCAAAACCAAACATATAACGGTAGCAACCACCCCGAGCAGAACGCTCCGCAAAAATATCGGTCCGAACTTCCCTACGTCCGAAATGTTTAGAATCGTAAACTTGCCGCTTATGTCGGTGAAGGCGAAATAAACTACGAGGAACAACGGAATCAATATAAATATCGCTACCCATACGATATACGGCGCGGACGGAAGTTTCGATTTAAATATCATGGATGTCAACTTCCTCCTCGTTTATTATTCGGTTCGGATTGCTCTCATCGTCCGTTTTTTCCATAATGTGGATATTCTTTGGCAGGACGTTCATTCCCGTCACTTCACCGATATTTAAAGCAACCGTTGAATGGACGATCCATTTCGTTCCGAATGAATCTATTATCATTTCGTAGTGAACGCCTTTGAACGTCGTCCTTTCGACCGTGCCGATTATATTTTTGTCAGATGGTTTTTCTATAATAATATCCTCCGGGCGTATGACAACGTCTACACGTTCCATCGGTTTGAATCCGGTATCTATGCAGTCGAAATAATTCCCGCCGAATTCGATAAAATAGTCGCGGTGCATGATACCGTCGAGGATGTTGCTGTCGCCGATAAAACGCGCGACGAACGCGTTTGACGGCTCGTTGTAGATGTTCTCCGGCGTGCCGATCTGCTGGATTACGCCGTTGTGCATCACTACGATCGTGTCCGACATCGTTAGCGCTTCTTCCTGGTCGTGCGTGACGTAGACGAACGTTATATTCAAAAGCTGTTGAATTTTTTTCAATTCGCCCTGCATTTCTTTCCGCAGCTGCAAATCTAACGCGCCGAGCGGTTCGTCAAGTAACAGCACGCGCGGATGGTTTATTAAAGCGCGCGCGATCGCGACCCTCTGTTGCTGACCGCCTGACAGTTGATTGACGTCACGCGGCTCGAAGCCGCCTAAGTTCACAAGCTCAAGCATTTCCGATACTTTTACGCGGATTATCGGTTCTTTTTCTTTTTTTAATCTCAAGCCGAACGCTACGTTTTCGTAGACGTTCAAGTGCGGAAACAACGCGTACCTTTGAAATACCGTGTTCACCTGACGCAAATGCGGAGGTACGCCGTTGATTTTTTTGCCGTCAAAATAAACGCTGCCGCTTTGGGGTTCCATAAACCCGCCGATAATCCGTAACGTAGTCGTTTTTCCGCAGCCGGACGGACCTAACAAAGTTACAAATTCATTGTCGTGAATATCTAAATTTATTCCTTTCAGCACCTTTACGGAGCCGTATGTAACTTCAATATTTTCAAGTTTTATGATCAAATTGCCGTCCAACTTATTTCTCTCTACCTCCGATAAACATATTATATTTTACCAGAGTAAATTATAACATATATTTTCAAAAAA
>WREN01000259.1 GCA_009779295.1 Oscillospiraceae bacterium
ATTATGTAAGTCGGCATTATTGTCCCAAAGCCGGAAAGCGCGAGTATATCGTCATCGTCGAAACCAACAGTGGATTTGATTTGAATATCGTATAAGTTGTGGCTTTTGTAAGTCTTGTCGGCGATGGCGCGCATGTCAATGGACGTAGCCTGTATGCCGACAACTGAAGCCGCACCCAACGCCGTGATGATTATCAAAGAGCAAAACCGTCCAAGCGTGTTTTTTATTTCGCGTAATAAATCTTTCCAAAACGCTTTCATTCGCTCACCACTCGATCTCAGACACGGGAACGGGATTTTCGTTATCCCTGATAGATGAAACTTTGCCGCTCTTAATTTTCACAACTCTGTCCGCGATTGGCATGACGGCTTGGTTGTGCGTGATAACCACGACGGTAACGCCTTTATCATGACAGGTATCCTGCAACAATTGCAAGATGCTTTTGCCTGTTTCGTAATCCAGCGCGCCGGTCGGCTCATCGCACAATAATAATTTCGGATTCTTCGTGATAGCGCGCGCAATCGCTACGCGCTGCTGTTCTCCGCCTGATAATTGCGCCGGAAAGTTATCCAACCTGTCGCTTAAACCGACGTCACTCAAAACCGAACGCGGATCTAACGCTTCATTTTTGCGGATTTGCGAAGCAAGTTCGACGTTTTCAAGAGCGGTGAGGTTGGGAATCAGGTTATAGAATTGAAATACAAAACCCACATCATTGCGCCGATAAGAGCAGACTTCGCGTTTTGACAGGCTCGATATATCGCGGCCATCGACGGAAACCGTTCCGGAAGTCGCGTAATCCATACCGCCCAATATATTCAAGACTGTGGTTTTACCCGCGCCGGACGGACCGACGATGACGTTGAATTTACCTTTATCCAACGAAAATGAAATGCCGTCCGCGGCGCGGACTGAAATCGTCCCTGTATGATATTCACGTACTACATCTGTGAAATTTACAAAATTTTCTGACATTAATTTTTTATTCTCCTGTTTTTAATTTGACTACAAATGTGCTGCCTTCGCCGGGTTTGCTTTCTGCGGATATTTGCCCGTTCAACAATTCAATGACACGAAGCGCGAGCGCAAGCCCGAGACCGTTTCCATCCTGCGAACGAGATGTGTCGCCTTGATAGAATTTATCGAAAATACGTTTCAACGTTTCTTCTTTCATACCGCATCCCGTATCGGAAATAGTGACGGTAACGGAATCGTCATCCGACGTTTGGGTTAAAGTTATAGAACCGCCCGAATCGGTGAATTTTATTGCGTTCGCGAGCAGATTGTTCCAAACGATTTCAAGCATACTTTTATCGGCGCGGATAATTGCTTTGTCGTCCATTTCGGCGTTGAACGTGATGTTTTTCACTTCCCATAAATCCTCAAATGTCAACGCGCAAGCCGTGAGCTGCGCGCACAAGTCGTATTCCTCCAACGCGGGAACGATCTTTTGATTCTCCAGTTTGTTGAGTTTCAAGATATTGGAGACTAACGAATTCAAACGCTGCGCTGCGTTGATGATCGTTTCGGTGTACTCCTGCCGCTGTTCGGGGGTTATATCCAGTTTCTGTAACGCCATAGCATAGTTTTGTATGACGGCTATCGGCGTTTTAACTTCGTGGGAAACGTTCGATATGAAATCGTTCGTGAGCATTTCGATGCTTCCGAGTTCGTCAACCATTTTGTTGAAGTCCTCAAACATTACGTCGAGGTAATCATATTTTTCGGGAGGATGGATCGGTTCCATGTGAACGGTGAAGTCGCCTGCGGCTACTTCTTTCGCGGCTTGGCTCATACGGCGCATTGGATCGGAGAACCGCTTGCGTATCTGATAGTGAGTTACTAAACAGAACACAACGGAAACGAGCGCCCAATATCCGAGCATACCGAAGATATATTCAAGCGGCATTTTGTCGAACGCCATGTACTCCGCGTAAATCATTCCCTGCCCCGCGGACAATACCAATAAAACGAAGTAAGTTATCGTGTATTGCAACCATGTTATGGGTTTTGCTTTAACTCGAACATCACGTTTCACTGTAATACCGCCTTATATCCCAAACCGTGAACCGTGACGATTTTGAAGTCGGCGCAGTCCGAAAACTTATCTCGCAGCTTCGTTATATAAACGTCCACGGCGCGGAGTGTCGTTTCGCTGTCAATATCCCAGAATTCATCCATTAACTGCTGGCGCGAGAATGTCTTCTTCGGGTATGACAACATCTTGTACAGAATGTTAAACTCGCGCACCGTTACGGGGATTTCTTCGTCGTTGAGAGTTGCACTCATTGCGTCGGCGTCCAATATAAGCCCGCCGATGGTGAGTTTCTTCTCCGCCGCGATATTTGCTCTGCGCAACAGCGCATTGACTCGCAGAACGAGCTCGTCCATGTTGATGGGTTTTACCATGTAATCGTCGATACCCATGCGGAAACCTTTCTGTTTCGAAGCAAAATCATCAAGCGCCGTCATAAACAGGATGGGTATGGTTTTGTTCAGATCGCGCACGGTTTCGGCGAACTCAAAACCGTCGATGCCCGGCATCATGATGTCGGAGATGATCAAGTCGTACAGCGAATTGTACATGAGATCATACGCCTCGCGCGGATTCTTGCAACCTTTTGTGTTGTAGCCGTTGTTATTCAGAAAGGCGCAGACAATCTGATTGAGTTTCAAATCGTCCTCCACCACAAGTATATAAATTGACATAAAATTACCTCCGTTTTTGATATTGTAACACGGAAATGTTAAAGAAATGTTTACGGCAGGTAATTTTTATAATAAAAAAACGCCAGAGGCGTTTTTTATTTTTAATCTATAAAGTACCACCTGGTTTCGCCGAAGAAAAATTCTGCCGTTATTTCGCTGATATTTGTATATTGTTTGTCGGCGAAATAATCGTAAATATCGACGTTACGCCCGAAGTTTATCGTTTTAGTTCCTGCGGATGAAGCACAATATACAATCAATGAATCGTTGGCGATAACAACGTCGCCGTGATTAGCTATTACATTCACACCGGATAATACACACAATGCGTTGATATTTTTATGGTCGAGGAATGTACCTCCGAAGAAAACGGATTTCCATCCGTCGCCTACATGCAAAGCTACGGCATTCCCTCCGCCGCTGCTCCATTCGGCGAGGATTTCATCATAGCCTCCGGAAACTGAGAAACGCGGATTGACGTTGTTGATGATTTGCGAAGCGATAAGACCGCCGCCGGTTATCTTCATCGAAGTCGGTCTTGCGTTCGTTGTTGTTTCGTATGCCATTCCGGTAAGCGACAGCAACGCTTCAACGGAAGTTTCGCCGAAACCGTACATATATACAGCGGTAACGCCGTCGCGGTGGACGATTGATTCAAGTTTTTTTGCGTTAGCGTCGGAAAGTCTGTAAGGATTCATAAAGAAATACACCTTCGCGTCGTTGAACATGCCCGCGAGAACGTCGTCCATAGTCGCGAAAGCAACGGATATTCCGGCATGAAACGCCTGAACGCGGGTATTACCGAGCAGATTGTACGACACGTTAAATGAAGGCATACCTGCAACTGATTCAGCTTTCTCGTCGATGACGAAAACCGCGTCAAATACAGGCTGTTTCTTTTGGCTCAAGATATATTCTGCATATTTATCGCTCAGCGACGCGAGGTTATCCCAAATGCTTTGGTCGAGCAGCCAGCCGGTCGCGCCCAAATCCATC
>WREN01000260.1 GCA_009779295.1 Oscillospiraceae bacterium
ATACAGACTTTTGTCAACAGCAAATTATAGACGATATTATCGTCTGGAAAGGGACGCAATTCATCTCTCCGCTTTAGAAGCGGGAGTATTCTTGCTAATTATCGATAAAATCAAAATTAGTAAATTACAGAGGCGCGATCGCGCTTGAAGTTGGTAATAAAACTTTAGAGCATATCACAGACCCTGCGGAATTTTTGCACCTTGCGTTTGAAAGGGCGAAGAAACTTATTTTCTAAGCGGCAGCTCAATCCAGAACGTGCTTCCCCGCCCTACCGTACTCTCTACGCCGCACCGGCCTTCCGCCATATCCATTATCGACTTGACGATCGACAATCCCAATCCCGAACCGATCGACGCGCGTTTGTGAACCTTGTCAACTTTGTAGTAACGCTCCCATATCAAAGATAATTTATCCTCTTCGATGCCCTCGCCGGTATCGGCGACGGAAATCCGCACGTAACCGTTCTTGACCGTTTGCGAAACTGTGACCCTTTTATCCGCGCCGGTATACGTCACGGCGTTGTTGATGAGATTGTACAGCGCCTGCATTATTCGTGTTTCGTCGGTGTTGACGGTGACGTCGTACTCGTATTCAAAATCTATCGTATAGCCGTCCTGTTCCGTGAGTTTATTGTAACGGAGCAGGGCTTTTTTGATCGTTTCGGTGATGTTGACGGGTTTCGGAATAAAATCGCCGACGCCCGACTGCAAATTTGAAATATCTAATACATCGTTGACCAATGAAGTAAGCCGTATCGCCTCGTCGATTATCGTCTGGATATTTTCCGGAATGTTCTCGCCGGGAATATCGCGCATCATTTCGCTGTAGCCTACGATCATCGTGAGGGGAGTCCGCAGGTCGTGCGAGATGTTGGCGATGAGATCGGTTTTCATTTGGTCGGTCTTGGAGAGTTCGTCGGCGGCGTAGTTCAAGGTTTCGGCGAGTTCGGATACTTCTTTATAACCGCTGCCGTTAAAGTTGACGTTGTAGCTGCCAGTCGCCAATATTTTCGCGGAATCGTTGATTTTCCGTATCGGTTTCGATATCCGGTTCGAGAAAAATATCGTAAGCACGACTGCTAATATTATTACCGCAATGCTTATGACGATTAATTGATAATACAGCGTTTTCACGGTCGCGGCGACGGGCGAGATGACGGAGTTCACCATGAGAAAAATTTCTTCTTCGGCGTTGTTTTGGAAAACCAGCGTATAAATTATACTTTCGAATTCCCCGCTTTGCTGACCGTCCGATTCGATAAAACCGTGTCTCATTTGATCGTAGCTGTAATACTTCAAATATTCACCGCCGTTTGCCATCGCTAAATCGTAAAGTATAAATTTACTGCGCCTGTCAGTTGTGTGCAATAAACAATTTTTCAGCGTATCAACCGTAAACAATTCGATTGCCCTGTTGCTGGTTTCCATTTTCAAAGCGAGAACGCAAAGTTCGTTTTGATCGCCGACCGCTTCTGCGTAACCTTTGATATTTTCGTCGTCGATATGCTTCGCGATATTGTTCGCGGAGACTTTTATTTCGTTTATTTTTATGGATTTATAAATCGTTTCGAGAAAAACCACCTGTGAAAGCCACAGCATGACAAGTATTATAAAAGTAAACAACATTAAATACGCGAAGAATTTCCACTTAATGCTTAATTTATTATGTTTCAAAGCGATACCCGACTCCCCGCAGCGTGACGACAAATTTGTTGTAAATGCCGAGACTTTTCCTGAGCAGTTTGATGTGCGTGTCCAACGTGCGGTCGTCGCCGTAAAAATCGTAGCCCCATACTTCCGTGATGAGTTTCTCGCGTGAGAGGGCGATATTGCGGTTGCGGATCATGTAGAACAGCAAATCGTATTCTTTCGGCGACATGTCGATTTTCACGTTGTCGGTGTAAACCATCCTTCCGGTGAAATCAATTGTCAAGCCTTCGATTTTTACGACGTCTCGCTTATCTTCGGGTTTGCGTATACGCTTCATTATAGCGTCGATGCGCAGCATGAGTTCTTTGGATGAGAACGGCTTCACGATGTAATCGTCTACGCCGAGTTCGAACCCGTTTATGCGGTCGTATTCTTCGCCGCGGGCTGATAGCATGATAATCGGAGTGCCCGAAGTTTTGCGGATTTCGCGGCACGCGGAAAACCCGTCGAGTTCCGGCATCATTATATCCATAATGATGATGTCGTAATTATTATCGCGGCACTTCATAACGGCTTCCCTGCCGTCCGCGGCCTCGAAAACGGTATGCCCTTCGTATTCCGCGTATTTGCGTATGAGTTCGCGGATTTTTTGTTCATCGTCTACAATTAGGATGTTGTACATTCGATCTATCCTTTCATGAATCCCCCCTGTCTATCGCCAACAAGTTGGCGTTGGCGACATCCCCCCTTTGGCAAGGGAGGGAGAGAACGTGAAATATTTTTTCTTTCCCACCCTTGTTAAAGGGGGGGATTACTCTACCGTTTTTTCAAGAAGCGTCAGCGTAATTTTTTCAACTTTATTTTCGTATCTGCGTCCGCCTTCGACTTTTCTTACAACCGTAATCGTAACTACGTTGCCGATATTGTAATTCACAAGCAGCGCTTTTATTTCATCTGAATGATTTACTTCAATATCGTCAATAGCGACTATTCGGTCGCCTAATTGTAAATCTCCGCTGTTGCCGTCGTATTGATAAAAATATACGCCGGTACTGTCAACATAATCGCGAAGTTCAGCCGGAATGTCACTTTTTGAAGTGTACATAGTTATATTTCTGACGTCTATTCCAAGGCGCGGACGGCCGGAGATATAACCTTTGGTGATAAGTTCCTCAGCGATCTGCACCGCCTGGTTTATCGAAATGGCGAATCCGAGACCTTCCGTGCCGCCGGATTTGGCGTTGACGATACCGATGAGCTCGCCCCTGATGTTGAACAGGCCGCCGCCGGAGTTCCCGGGATTCACAGCCGCGCTGGTCTGAACGATGTTGAAATATTTTTGGCCGTCGATTGTTATTTCTCTGCCCAACGCGCTGATGATACCGTCGCTGACTGTGCCGCCGAGGTAACCCGTCGGGTTGCCGATAGCGATAGCCGCTTCGCCAAGCATGAGATTGTCGGAATTGCCGATTACCGCCGCAGGTAATTTCACATCCGCGTCGATTTTCAGAACGGCAATATCCGTCTGCGAATCTAAACCGACCAAGAGCGCTTCGTATTCTTCGCCAGTCGAAAGCGTAACCATTATTTTGCGGGCCCCGTCGACAACGTGGGCGCAAGTGAGGATGTAACCGTCGTCGGTGATTATAACGCCGCTTCCCGCGCCTTGGTAGGTTTGTCGGCCGAAATATGAGCTGACTTGAGTTTCGGTTAAAATCTCAACTACCGTTTTATGCGCGATCGCGGTAGCGTTTACGATCGAGTCCGCGGAATTTGTTCCGGGGTTTTCATAAGCCTCAACCGCCTGCTTGATTATGCTGTTGACCACTTCGGTTTCCGGAGCGGTTACGTTGTTCACGCCGCTCGGAATGTCCGCGTTATTGCCGAGGTAAGTGTAAGTCAATATCCCGCCGCCGATCCCGCACAGAGACGAGAAGATGATACAGCAGCATATCACGACCGCTATAATTCCACCATTGCCTTTTTTCTTTGGGGTAAAATTCGGAGCGTAGGAATTTGAGGATTCGCTGAAAATTGTTTTTACTTCTATCGGG
>WREN01000261.1 GCA_009779295.1 Oscillospiraceae bacterium
CAGGCATTTAGGAACCTCCAAAAAAACCATATTCGTAATACTTTATTATATCACTTTTTTAATATTTTTTCAAGTATTTTTTATCATATTGCACTATTTATTCATAAATTTGGAGTATAATAGATATATTGTCAACAAAAATTCGGAGGTTATAGTCAATATGTCTAAATTTAAAAGACCTGTACTCACAATAGTAATGGACGGAATCGGGATCGCGCCGCCTAACGATGGGAATGCCATTTTCAAAGCGTCCACGCCCACGCTCGATATGCTTACGGAAAAATATCCGTGGGTGAAATTGAAAGCGCACGGCACAGCCGTAGGCTTGCCGTCGGACGAAGATATGGGCAACTCAGAAGTCGGACACAACGCGTTAGGCGCAGGGCAGGTTTTCAATCAAGGCGCGAAACTGGTTACGCAATCGATAGAAAGCGGAAAAATGTTTGAGTCCGATACGTGGAAGAACGCTGTTTCAACAAAAGAAACGCTGCATTTTATCGGTCTATTTTCCGACGGCAACGTTCATTCGCATATAGATCATCTGAAAGCGATGATACTCCAATCTAAAAAATCCGGCTGTAAAAAAATCCGGATTCACATACTGCTCGACGGGCGTGACGTAGGCGAACGTTCTGCTTTGGAATATATTTTGCCGTTCGAGGATTTTCTTACTACGATTGGAGACGACGAGTTCGACATAAAGATAGCGTCCGGCGGCGGCAGAATGAAAATCACAATGGATCGCTACGAAGCGAATTGGAAGATGGTGAAATTAGGATGGAACATACACGTCCTCGGCAACGGCAGATTTTTTAACAGCGCGGAAGAAGCTGTTACGACGCTTCGAACGGAAACAAACGCGATAGATCAGGATTTGCCGCCGTTTGTTATCGCGAAGGATAACAAGCCCGTCGGAACAATTAACGACGGCGACAGCGTTATTTTTTATAATTTCCGCGGCGACCGCGCGATTGAAATATCCAAAGCGTTCGAGGATGAAAACTTTACGCAATTCGACCGAGTAAGACATCCGGACGTTTTCTACGCCGGTATGTTGGAGTACGACGGCGACTTACACATACCGCGTAACTATCTCGTAAATCCGCCTGAAATCTCAAACACTATGGGAGCGTTTTTAGCAAACGCGGGTGTAACACAATTAGCTATTTCGGAGACGCAGAAGTACGGTCACGTAACTTACTTCTGGAACGGCAACCGAAGCGGTAAGTTCAGCGACGAATTGGAAACTTATATCGAAATCCCGTCGGATATTGTTCCGTTCGAGCAGCGTCCTTGGATGAAATGCGCGGAAATTACCGACAAGCTCATTGAATGTCTGCGTTCGGGGAAATATCAGTTCCTGCGCTGCAACTTCCCTAACGGCGATATGGTCGGACATACGGGTAACTTCGAAGCAGCGAAGATAAGCGTAGAAGCGTTGGATTTACAGCTTGCGCGGATTCTGCCGGTTGTTGATGAAATCGGAGCCGTTGCGATAATCACGGCCGATCACGGCAACGCCGATGAAATGTACGAATTCGACAAGAAAACAAAACTCCCCACGAAACAATCTAAAACCGCACACACGCTGAATCCCGTGCCGTGCATAATTTATGACAACTTTAACGACGACTTGTACACTGTAAAAACCGATGGAGAGTTCGGGTTATCGAACGTTGCTGCGACTACTTTAAATCTTCTGGGATATATTGCGCCTGAAATGTGGGACAATTCAATAATAAAATTAACAGATAGCTATTAAATTATTCAATATTTTCGTGTATAATTGTATAATACTATATAATATATTATTTAAAAGTAGGATTTAAAATGTTAAATCAAAGAGTAAATGCAAAAAAACCAAAACCTAAAGATATTAGGTTGAAAGATCTGATATATGAATTTGTCGAAGATGACAGCCCTGATGAATTTATCGACAATATTTCCGGCGATATTGACAGGGACCCGTTTCTGCACTCTCTTGAAACTTTGGCGGCCGACGATATTGCGGAGGCTCCGCCGAAAAAGAAAAAATCTGTAAACGATATAATTTTTAATACGATCCGCAATTTGCTTTTATTGATTTGCGTCGGAGTGTTTGTCGTCAGCGGATATCAGCTCGTAGATTCTTTAATCGGGTATTGGAGAACCGACCAGATTTATTCTTCTTTCGCAAGTATGTTCTATGAAGATATGGATTTCGAAATGGAAAGTTTTAACGGGGAATATGCCTTCAGCGGCGAGCTTCAACTTTCGCCCGCTTTGCTTCAAACTTCAACAACTCCTAATTATGAACGCTCCATTGAGATGTCCGGCGTTGATATTCTTGCGTTGGAAAATAATGTGGAAGTGCAGAAATATAACCCGCAATTGGAACGTTTAAAGGCTCAATTAAACAATTATGCAAATAAATATCCCGACTTCTTCGGAATGATAAAAATTCCCGGCACAGAGATCGATTATCCGGTCATGCAATCGAAAGATAATGATTATTATTTAAATCATGCGTGGGACGGCTCACGTCTGCCGGCGGGCGCGATATTCGCGGACTACCGGAATGAACGTGCGATTATGAAAAATTTCAATACCATATTATACGGACATAACGTAAAAAGCGGCGCGATGTTCAACAACGTCACTAAATACCTCGATGAGGAATTCTTCTATAAAAATAAATATATCGAATTGTCTACCACCACCGGCATATATACCTATGAAATTTTTTCGATACATAAAGCGAGTTTCGACGACGATTATATTAAAACGGGTTTCGCTACATACGATGAATTTGTGGAATTCTGTTATAAACTTCAAAACCTGTCTTTATATAACAAGAATATGGATTTTTCCTGGAATGACCATATCCTTACCCTTTCGACATGCACCAATGTCCTGCAATCCGAGAGATACGCTTTACACGCAAAACATGTAAAAACTATAAAATAGGGAATCAAAACCAAGATGTTAATCTCAATCATAATCCCCATGTACAATGAACAAAATACACTATTAAATACAATAGCGCAGGTAGATTTTTACCTGCGCTCGCGTTTTGACGGCAACAAAAATTTTTCGTATGAAATTATCGCGTCCGACGACGGCAGCGCCGATAATACGCGCGCGTTGTTGAATGAAGCGTGTAAACAATACGATAGGTTGCGGATCGTTGCAAACGACGTCAACCGCGGCAAAGGCGCGGCTGTCCGCAACGGTATCCTGCACGCCGAAGGCGATATTATCATCTTCACCGACTGCGACCTCGCTTACGGTACGGACGTTATCGGCAGGATGGCGGAAATGTTCGACCCCGGTACGGATATAGTTATCGGTTCGCGGAATCTGTCCAAGGACGGCTACGAGGGTTATACGTTCCTGCGGAAACTGATGTCGAAAACTTACATCAAACTCATCTCTGCCGCCGCCGGATTCAAACACAGCGATTCCCAAAGCGGCATCAAAGGTTTCCGCAAGGAAGCGGCGCACAAGATATTCTCGCGCTGCGAGATCGACCGCTTCGCGTTCGACCTCGAAGCGCTGATGATTGCCGGGAAGTTTGGATTCAAAATCCGCGAAATGCCCGTGAAAATTATCAACCACGCAGAGGGTACGTCAAAAGTGCGTATCGTAAAAGATACTTTGCGCATGTTGAGGGACGTAGCGAAGATTAAGAAACGGCTCAAAACATTGACATGAGATTTTATA
>WREN01000262.1 GCA_009779295.1 Oscillospiraceae bacterium
CAATCGCACCGTTTATAAATGCCGGAAATATATCTAATTCTAAATTTTCTAGTTGATACTCCGATGTAAATTCAATATGCCAGCCGCCTATAGCGCGTTGATTTGAATTGGCAATCGAGTAAATCATACCGGTTTTAGATAAATTAGAATCACAGGTTACTGACACTGTATCATCAGTAACCTGCCATATTTGTATAAATTCATCTTTTTCAAGATAACCTATGTTGAAACCAAATTCCGCTTTCGTTTCAAATCCTACGGTTACCCCTGTGCCGTACATCAATCCGACGCGGACTTTTTGAGTGTAAGACAAAGTATGCGGTTCCGGATCGGAATCGAATTCATTCGCGTAAGATTTTATTCCCAAAAATGGAAGTAACGCCGCGAAAACACCCATGAGCATTAGCGCGCATATAATTAAAGCCATGACGCGTTTTAATATTACCGCAGGCGATAATTTAGGTTTCTTTACTTTTGGCTTTTTATCAGTTTGTGACAATTTCATATTCCCCCCTTATCAATAAATATGCTATATCCGATGTGATTTTTACTCCCCTGCCATCGGCGCGGGATATGATAAGATAGTGATTGGTCGGTACCTGCATGGTGTCTGTAAGTTCTTTACCGTCCGTTAGATCGCTCAGTCCTATTGAATTCGCTTTATTAACAGCGCCGGTAACGACAACGGTCGCTTTGCCTGACCGCAATATAACTTCACAAGCCCCCTTTGCCATCAAAGACTGACCCGACTTCAATTCAAGGACTTTGTAACTGGAATCAACTCCCACAGATACTGACTGCTTTAGAAGTTCCTCAATTATCTGGTCCTTAAGTTTTTCTACATAGCTTAACGTAACAAGCGGGTCATTCTCAGTTGAATAATTATTGTCGGCATGAATACTGACCGCTAATAAAATTATAGTAATAAACAACGCAGCAAGGATATATTTTCGTTGCTTCACAATATTTCCTCCTGATATAAAATAACTTTATTGATTATATCATATTAATACATTAAAGACAATAATTTTCGGCATATGTTATTATTTAATTTACATTTCATATTAAAATATTGACATTTGCTGTTTAGCTATATCAACTTCTTCCAATAATATGCCTGAAGCCGGTATTTTGGATTTTTTGTAGCGTTTTATATTGGTATATTTTTGTTCGAAATCGGTTTCCGCTTTCGCTATAAACCGTTTAGGTTTCAATTGATATAAAACGACGCCTATGGAATTGCGCGTTGTTTTGACGGATATCAAAGAAGAGTTGATTATGACCGCCTTGTTGTCGTCGCCGATCAGCATAATATCGTAAGGTTCCGATTCGTATAATACCGCCACTACCGGCGAAACGTCCGAATACGCGCCTGTCAAGCGTTTGCGGTTGGTTTTCGTTTCATATGCCGAAACGGGAATTCTGACGCCTTTGCCGTTTTTGAAAATAAATATAAAAGTGTGATTTGGATTGTATTCGCTCAGACATTTCACCGCGGCGAGCTTCTCACCGTCGTCAAAACCCAGCTTCGCCGGTATGTATTCGCCGAGTTCAGACGCTTTACTTGTGTCAAAATCGTTGATTTTCGCTTTATAAACCTGCGCTTTATCGCTGAAAAACATTATTTCATTTGCGTTTGACGCTTCTTCGTTGAGTATAATATAATCGTTTTCTTTCAGTTTTTGCTCATCATTTCCGCGCAGCGACTGCAATGTTATCTTCTTAAAATAGCCGTCGTGCGTTACAATCAGGCGCACATTGTAGGCTTCGACATGTTCTTCTTCATTATATTCTTTGATTTCATCATCATAAATCAATTGTGTCTGGCGAGGCTTACCATATTTGGATTTGACTTCCTTGAGCTGCTTGATGATTAAACCTTTTAACTTCGTTTCGTTGCCGATAATGTCCGTAAGCTCGGCGATTTCTTTTTGAAGCGACTCGATTTCTTCGATGCGGTTGAGGATATACTCGCGGTTCAAATTTCTAAGCCTGATTTCAGCGATGTATTCGGCTTGGATTTCGTCCAAATCGAAGCCCTTCATCAGATTTGGAACGACTTCTTTTTCTTTTGCCGTGTCGCGAACGATTTTTATCGCTTTGTCGATATCGAGTAGTATTATACTTAACCCGATCAATAAATGCAATTTTTCTTGTTTTCTCTCGAGTTCATACGTAAGCTCACGCTTGACGCAGCCGATACGGAAACGTATCCATTCGTGTAAAATCTCGATAACGCCGATTTGTTTCGGCGAACCGTCGATGAGAATGTTGAAATTGCAGTCGAAGCCGTCCTCAAGCGGAGTGAGTTTGAACAGTTTGAGCATGAGTTTGTCAGGATCGATTCCGCGCCGCAAATCCAATGTCAGCTTGAATCCGTTTAAATCTATTTCATCGCGGAAGTCTACGATTTCTTTGAGCTTGCCCTCTTTGACGAGGTCGGATATGCGTTTGAGGATCAACTCAATTGTCGTTGAATACGGGATTTGCAATATATCGATACAGTTAGCGGTTTTATCGTAGGAATACCGCGAACGCAATTTGAAACTGCCGCGCCCCGTTTGATAAATTTCCTTCAACTGCTCACGGTTGTAAATCAAATTCGCGCCGATTGAAAAGTCCGGAGCTTTGACTATATCCACCATTTGATCGACCGTCGTCTCAGGGCTGCGCAGTAATTGGATCGCGCCGTCGCAGATTTCATTCAAATTGAACGAGCAGATATTACTCGCCATACCGACTGCTATTCCCAGATTCGGCGTGACAAGTATGTTCGGGAACGACGTCGGCAACAGTAACGGCTCCTTCGTCGTACCATCGTAATTGTCAATGAAATCCACGGCGTTCATGTTGATGCCGCGGAAAATCTCGTTGCAGAACGGATCGAGCTTGACGTTCGTGTACCTCTGCGCTGCGGGATCCATGTCGCGGCTGTAGCATTTGCCGAAGCTGCCTTTTGAGTCGATAAACGGATGCAGGAGCGTTTCGTTTCCATGCGTCAGACGCACTAACGTGTCGTAAATCGCGTCGTTACCATGCGGATTCAAGTGCATCGTCTGCCCGACGACGTTCGCGCTTTTGGTGCGTTCGCCGGTCATCAAACCCATTTTGTACATGGTATAAAGCAGCTTGCGGTGCGCCGGTTTGAAGCCGTCGATTTCGGGGATAGCACGCGCCACAATGACGCTCATCGCATATGACATGAAGTTTTTTTCGATTGTTTCCGTGATAGGCTGAAGAACTATTTCCGCCGGCTTTTTGTTTTCTGCGGATTGTTCAACGTTTTTCTTTTTGGGCATTTATTGTACCTCTTTTTTGTTTTATTTGAATTGCGAAAATATAAAAAATGTTTATGGGGGTTAATGAAACGTTTTCAAAATATCTTTTTTTATTTCCAAACGCATAGTCTTGTTGGCAAGCTGGCAAACCCGCAGATTCCCGTAAAATCCTATCACAAGCCCCGCGTCAACGTGCGAGAGATTATAATACGTTTCGAGTATATAACGCATATCCGAAACAGCCAACGCGCTCGCTTCCTCAATTGTGACGGCGGTTGCGGTCGTTGAGATGATTTCGTTCGATATTATGAGCGGTCGGTTTATCTTCATGTCTTTTCTTGCTCTGACCGTAATATCAATATCGGCGCACATTTCCATGCCTTGGTCAAATATTTCTCCGTCGCCCATTGCTCCGTGAAC
>WREN01000263.1 GCA_009779295.1 Oscillospiraceae bacterium
ATGATGTACGAAGACCCGCCCAATTCGTTCGGCGCGTTGTATGTCGCGCCGCTTAAGAGCTTGATAAACGACCAGTTCTCGCGGCTCGAGGGATTGTTGGACTTGACGGGAATACCCGTGTTCCATTGGCACGGCGACGTTGCGGCTTCGCATAAGAATCAGGCGATACACACCCCTATGGGTATTTTGCAAATAACGCCGGAATCGCTTGAGAGTATGCTGTTGAACCGCTCGAACGATTTAATCAGATTGTTCTGCGACCTGCGTTTTGTCGTTATCGACGAGGTGCATATATTAACCGGAACAGATCGCGGCAATCAGATCATTTGTCAACTCAACCGTTTGCAGCGGTTGATAGAACGTTCGCCGCGTCGGATCGGTTTGTCCGCGACTGTAGGCGACGCGAAGATAGCCGCAGATTGGCTCGGCGCGGGTTCGGGTATCGAAACGGAATATCCTATCATTCCCGAAGGCAAGACGGCTTGGAAAATGGGTGTTGAACATTTCTTCATTCAAGACGACCGCGACGACCAGACAGATGAACTGACAGGCGAATTACCCGAACGCGCCGAACTCGACCCGGGTTACGAATATATTTACGACTGCGTGAAGGATAAGAAATGTCTGGTTTTCTCGAATTCGCGAGAGGAAACCGAATACGTCACGGCGACGCTGCGGCAGATTGCGAATCACCGCGATGAACCGGATATATTTTACATACACCACGGTAACCTTTCCGCGGCGATTCGCGAGGAAGCGGAACTAAAACTCAAGGACGACGAACAACAGATCGTGACGTGCGCGACGGTCACGCTGGAGCTGGGCATCGATATAGGGCGTTTAGAGCGCGTTGTGCAGCTCGATTCGCCATCGACGGTATCAAGCCTCTTACAACGTTTAGGACGCTCTGGAAGGCGCGGAGCGCCTCCAGAAATGATGCTCGTGTTCAGGGAGGAGAATCCGCTGCCGAACGCGCCGTTACCGCAGTTGATCCCGTGGGGATTGCTGCGTGCGATTGCTATTATACAACTTTATATTGAGGAGCGGTTCATCGAACCGCCGAATATAAAGAAGTTACCGTTCAGTTTGATGTTCCAACAGACGTTGAGCGTCATCGGAGCGGCAGGGGAATTGACTGCACCGCGATTGGCTGACCGCGTTATGACTTTGCCGGCGTTCTCGCACGTGACAAAAGACGAGTACAAAACGTTACTGCAATCTATGTTGAAGAACGAATTTCTCGAAATGACCGAAGAGAAGGGAATGATCGTCGGGCTTAAAGGCGAACGGATTATGAACAGTTTCAAATTCTACGCTGTGTTCAAGGATTCGGAGGATTACACCGTTCGGTGCGAATCGGATGAAATCGGAACGATAACGTCGCCGCCGCCGGTCGGGGACAGGTTCGCACTTGCGGGAAGGGTTTGGGAAGTCGAAGAATTGGATCTGCCGCGCAAGATGATTTATGTCAAAAGCGTGCAGGGGAAGATGGAAGTTTCGTGGCCGGGCGATTACGGTGAGATACATACGCGGATTCTGGAGCGCATGAAGCAGGTTCTCGTCGAGGATAAGGTTTACCCCTACCTCAAGCCGAACGCACAGCAACGGCTCGACGTAGTGCGCGCATTGGCGCGTAATACGGGTATGCTCGAACATTCGCTGATACCGCTCGGAGGGTTTACGTGGTGTTTCTTCCCGTGGCTCGGCACTCGCTCGTTCAGGACGCTAAGGAAGTACATTCCAAGAGTGAGCGGGCAGTTTAAGATAAGCAATCTGGAGTTCGACGGCTGCTATTACATGACGTTCAAAATGGAGCGCGACAACGATTACGCGTTCATACGCAACATCAACGAACACATCAGGCGCGACGGTATCGACCGCGCTCAGTTGATAAGTCCGGGTGAATCGCCTGTGTTTGAGAAGTACGATGAGTATGTGCCGTCGGATTTGTTGCACCGCGCTTACGCCGAGGACAGGTTAAGAACAGACGAGATTTACGTGCGTATGCCTCAGATATTGGCGGAGTATGAGGAGAGTAAAGGGTAAAGTACGAGGATATGAAAAAAAGAATTATTTTTATAATGTTTTTATGTTTTATATCTTTAATTACTATAATTATTGTTTCCGCAGATGAACAAGTAGAACAAAAACCGTATCAAATTGAATTTGAAAATGGGAAGAAAATTTTTTATATGTATCCGTGTTATACATACAATGAAAATGGAATTTCTGACGATAACTGGTTAAAATCGGGATTATATTACAATACGGACCCGCTTGAAAATATATATTTGATAAATTTGGAATATAATTCGAATAGATATTATTTTTATGAGCGGGAACTTGTTTTCTCTGACGATGGGATATATTTCGCGAATATACCGTGGGCACAGTCGGATTATCCGAGCACAACCGATGGAACCGCTATTGAATTTTACGAAAATGGTCTGGGTATTAAAAAATATATTGTGGCGGACTTGGTTAAAAATAAATTAAAGTTAAAATATACGGTTTCTCATATTTATTGGGAGCAGAATGAAAAACGGGAATTTGATGCGGTAAATAATATATTGTCGGTTACAACTAATGATAATATAACATACAAATTTGACCTTACTACCGGAAATATTATTGATAAAATTCCAAATGAGAATTTCAAATTTACTATAATTATCTTAAGCACAATTATACTTTGCATATTTATTTTAATACTTTTCATTGCAAAAAAACATAGTAATTGTCATATATTATAAACCAATAATTGAGGAGGTCTATTCCGATGTTATCAATAGAGGAAATTAAAACATATATTATACCTGTTGTTGAAAAATATCCTATCGAAAAAGTCATACTTTTCGGCTCTTATGCCCGTGGGGACGCTACCGAAAAAAGCGATGTTGATTTAATAGTCGAAAGCGGCGGTAAAATGCGGAACACTAAAATATTTACTTTAGGCGGGGAATTGCTCGAAGTATTGCCTGTCAGGGTTGATGTGTATGACATTCTTGAAATAGCAAATCCATCGGCTTTATACGAAAATATTCAAAAAGACGGAGTGATTATTTATGAAGGTTCAAGATAAAGAACGCTTAAAGTTGATGTATATGTTCGCTAAAGATGTTTCTTCCATTGCCGAGGGAATAACTTTAGAACGCCTGACCGCAAATAAAGTATATCAGTATAGTTTATTATATCCTTTGGGACAAATAGGTGAAAATGCCATTAATATGGGAGACGATATTCCAAAATTATATCCTGATATTGAATGGAATGATTGGCGCGGATTAAGTAATAGAATATTTCACGATTATAGTATGATTGATTTTTCGATTGTTTTGGAGATGATTACAGAAGCGATTCCGTTATTGTTGATAGAGTTGGAAAAAATTCACGAGGTAAAAACAACATGAGCCACAAAATATCTTACGCGTTAATCAAATTCACGAACAAAATATTCCCCGCGGTCAAGCACCCGTTCAATCTCGCGAACGTCGGTGAGAAAACCTACGCTGAATGGCAGTACGAGAAGGGCGCGGACACGATTGCCTGCTACAGCAAGAAGTACAACAGTCAGGAGATGTTCGCGGGCAAGACCGTGCTTGACATGGGCTGCGGCGCGGGAGGGAAGAGCCTATACTACGTTTCGCGCGGCGCGGAACGCGTTATCGGCGTGGATATTGTTCACCATTACGAGAA
>WREN01000264.1 GCA_009779295.1 Oscillospiraceae bacterium
AAATCCCTCATGTTCCCCATATTCGTAGGGTTCGGCTCGATGTTGCCCATACCACTTGCGTCCAGAACGAAAACCGCGTTTCCGGCGGCGCATTTTGTACGGATAAAACTTTCATGCGCGGCGAGGTCGGTCGTTCCGTTATCCCAAACCGCAAGGATGACCGGAATCTTTTCATGTTGCTTTTCTAAAGGACGCAGCAAAACGCCGTAATTAAACACATCCTTCTGCGAAGCCCACATGTACTGCTCAAAAACAAACCCGTCAGCCATTTGCATATCCATAATGAGTCGCCTGCGGTTAATTTCGCAAGAGATCCTGTCTTTATAAACCACTTCAGAAAGCCATTCTTTGGCTTTTTTTAAATCGCGGTTACCGCGTTTTTCATCCTGAATCTCATCCAGCATGAACCGCGCGTCAGGAATTTCCCCGCGAATCTGTCCGGATTTCGTACACCACAAATCGGATGGCAGTATGGCGTTAATTCCATTATCGTCATGGGTTGTTATTTCAATGCCGTTCAAATGCTTCGAGAAAAATTCGGTCGCCTTGCGCGCTAAAGTTCGGGTGTAAGAATGAGTGTACTGGTCAGTAAACATTTCAAAATTATCGCCCGCACCGAAAACGTCCCAAACTTTTTTACAGCGTTCAGCGGTATGTTTGAGTCCTTCGATCGGGAAGAAGTCGTAATCAGTGCCCAACAGTAACACGGGTTTAGGAGCCATAGGAATCACCATATCCTCAAACTCAAAACCCATACCGCGGAAATTCAGCCAGATATGTTCAGCGTCGGCGGGTCCTCCCGTCATCATCAGCGCAGCATGGCTGCACATCCACGTAACCGGCTCGGCGGCCGCGATCCGTAAATCAACGAGTGTCAATAAAGTCGTCTGCAATCCGCCGCCCGAATTTCCGGTTACGCCGATTCTTGTGCCGTCAACTTCCGGGCGGCTTTGCAGATAATCTATACCGCGCATTGCGTCGTGCAGGAAATAGCGCGCGCTCGACTGCATGAACGGCCACGATTTCATGCCGACGTAATCATGCTCCAAACAACTGCTCATTAATTCGGTTTTGAGGGTAGGTTCATAATACGATAGTCGCTCACCCTGCCCGAACGGGTCCTGCGACAGAACGACCAATCCGGCTTTGACTAAATACCGGCAGACGATTTGGTATTCCGATTCGTGCTTCGCGGTTATATGATGCCCGCATAAGAACAAAACCGCTCCGGTCGGCTTGGTAATCCCTTTTGGCAGATAAAGATTGCAAGTAACGTAAACTTTCGGGCGTGATTGAAATATTATCTTCTCGATCGTGAAGCCGCCCTCATCGATCACACCTGTAATTTCAGGCTCAAGCGGAGAATCGGGAAAATCCATTCCACCAAGACAATCCGTGATGAAACTTTCTCTGATTTTCTCCTGATACCGCCGTACTTCTTCATCGGTTTTCAACGTGTCCTTGTAATCCTCGCCCATTTTGAGAGCAGCCATCGTCCGTTCAACGATATGGCGCGACAACTGCGCTTTGGTGTTATACATACCCGGAGACAGGGTTTGCAGATCCGTCAGCGTCATAGCAAATTAATGCTCCTTCCCGAAGCGGCCACATCGGTCTGCTTGATGCCGTGTTTTGTTTCGTAATCGTGAAGCTCCCCAACGTTCGCCGCCACTTTGTGGTACGCCTCGATGTACTGGTCGAGCAGGTCTTTACATTCAATTTCAAATCTGGGCGCCATGAGAAACGAACGGTTGCGCAGGTATTCCGTTTTGGGAAGCGAAACAGGTTCGTTCATAGGCGGATTTTTGTCGGGAAAACTGTTGCTGTAGAAATCTTTAGTGAGGAAAAACGGAGCCTGATGCAGGAAGCCGTATCCGCAAACGCCGACCGAAATCCCCTCCTCTTTCAGGGCTTGCAGGAAGGTAATGGTAGAGATACCGTCCATGTATTCCTCGTCGTAGCGCCCGTAGTGATAGCTGTATTCGCGGGACGCGCCTTCGTATGTTTGAACGGGCGTGAGACCTTTGATATCGCTGATTCCTTTGTCGAAGTACAAACCGTTTGCCTTGCGGACGGCGTTGCGCTCTTCAAGATATTCGAACTCCTGCGAAGCAATCGCCATGCCCAGCGGGTGAACTCTGTGCTTGAAACCCATCGAAGTTGTATATGGCTTGTACGGTGAATCATCGGGCAGTTGGAATACCCGTTCGTAGTGCGCCAATGTGCAGGCGCGCTCATAAATCTCGCGGTCATTGGTAACGAGCATACCGCCCTCGCCGGCGATAAGCGGCTTGGAACCCTGAAAGCTGTAACAGCCTACGTCTCCTACCACTCCGACTTTCTTTCCTTTCCATTCCGGACCGACCGCGTGAGCGCAGTCCTCGATTACTTTCAAGTTGTGCTTTTTGGCGATAGCCATAATCGCGTCCATGCTGGCCGGATTTCCCCACGCGTGAACGGGCAGGATCGCCTTGGTGCGCGGGGTGATTTTATTTTCTAAATCGTTCGGGTCGAGCGTGTGAGTATCGATATCAACTTCGCAGAACACCGGAACGCCGTGAAGCGCCGTTATCGGCGCGGCGGTGAATATCCATGTGTATGAGGGAACGAGAACCTCGTCGCCCGATCCTACTCCCACCGCGAAAATCGCTTCATGCAACGCGGATGTGCCGCAGTTTGTGGAGACAGCGTATTTCGCGCCGACGTATTTCTTCCACGTGTCCTCAAATTCATAGACCAGCGGGGAAGTTGACACCTGATTTTTTTTACAGAGTTCGACGACTTTTTCAATCGCCTTTTCACCCACTAACGGGAGCTGCACGTTTGTATTCGCTGTGACGGTCTTATTACCGCCGAGAAGAGCGAGTTTTGACATAATATTTCCTCCAAAATTATTTAAAGTTTATTTCGTGTAAAGCGGAAAGTTAAAATATTCCGCTACTTCCGAAGCTGTTTGCTCAATAGTTGTGTTGTCATTCCATATTATATATTTTATGTTTTGCTGAACAATCCAATCCGGCAAATCACCTTCATTTTGCCCGACGGCGTTATACGCATTATTTATAATAGATTCCTTTTCCTCTTTTGTTAAATCCGTTCGTTTATTTGTTATATCACTAATATTGTCATGATCGGGACGGCTAAACCAATCAAACTTCGTTCCGCGATTTACTAAATATACTGCATTTGACACAATAGACAGTGAACAATCTATATCGCCTTCACAAATAATTACATCATGATTAGGCGAAAGTAAAATTAAATCCATAATCGCCATAGGCGAAAATTCTTTTAACCACAGGGTTTCGCGTTCGCTTATTACTTCGGGCGGCAAATCCCAAAAACTTTTTACATCATATTCTTTTTCGTAATCGCGGCACATTGCGGGCTGATAAATAGGGTCGGCGCTATTCTTCCAATGCCAATAACGGCTTTTGTCGACATCGTAAATAAAATACCCATATTTACAATGTAATTCATTGGCTATTGTGGTTTTGCCTCTGCCCCAAAGAAAATAAACATTTTTAATTTTTTCTTTTATAATATTATCTGCAAAAAACATTTTATGTTCTCCTAACTGCGCCTGAACGACATCAGACGCGCAAAGTTTTCCCTGAGAACCAAATGCTTTTCCTCTTCGGAGAGCTTGGAAAATACGTGATTGCCCACCTGCGGACGCGG
>WREN01000265.1 GCA_009779295.1 Oscillospiraceae bacterium
ACAATAATAAAAACGCCGAAAAAAACCATTATCTCCGGCGGAATTATATGCGGCGTATTATTGTTCTTCGGGACGACAATCCAGCAGGTCGGATTGGTTTCGACGACAGCTGGTAAAGGCGGTTTTATTACCGCTTTATATATAATTTTTGTCCCGATTTTCGGCTTGTTCATAAAAAAGAAAGCGCCGTACTACGTTTATATCAGCGTGGTGATTTCGCTTTTGGGATTGTATCTGCTTTGTTTCAAAGACGATTTTTCCGTCAATATAGGTGATGTTTTTGTACTTATAAGCGCCGTTTTTTATTCGTTTCATATACTCGCTATTGACTATTTCTCCGACAAAATCGACGCGATGCTGCTGACTTGCATGCAATTTATGGTAGTAGGATTGATCGGTATCGGACCGATGTTCATCATGGAAACGCCCGTTGTGCAGCATGTCATCGACGGAATACTGCCGTTGTTATACGCCGCCGTGATGTCAAGCGCGGTCGGGTTCACACTGCAAATCGCCGGGCAGAAGTACACAAACCCGACCGTCGCGTCATTGCTTATGAGTATGGAATCTGTTTTTGCCGCGCTGTTCGGCTGGTTGATACTCAGCGAGGTTTTGAATGCGCGGGAATTTATAGGCTGCGTGTTTATATTCGGCGCGGTGGTTTTAGCACAATTACCAAACAGAAAGGTTCGGTGACCCGAACCTTTTGTTTTAATTTTTTATCGCCAATTCCGTTTCCTTGTCGAAAAGATAAATCTTATCCGGGTTCACGGAGATTTTTAATTTATCGCCGGTTTTGGCTTTGCAAGATGGTGGTACACGCATGGTGATGAAGTTGTCGAAGTACAAGTAAACATTGTCGCCGCGGAATTCTCTGACTTTAACCTCGGCTTCAATCGCACCGTTTTCGTCGATGTACAAATCTTCGGGGCGCACGCAAGTGATAACTTCCCTGATCTTCGGTAGTTTTAAGTTAAATACGTTCGTTTCCCACATATTTATTTGCGGAGTACCAATAAATCCCGCGACAAAGAGATTGACGGGATTATTATAAACTTCCTCCGGAGTACCGACTTGTTGTATAAAGCCGTCTTTCATAATCACGAGCCTGTCGGCTAAAGCCATTGCTTCCGCTTGGTCGTGCGTTACATATACGAATGTCATACCAAATTGTTGATGTATTTTTATTAATTCTATTCTCATCATCGCGCGTAATTTTGCGTCAAGATTCGAAAGCGGCTCATCAAGCAGGATGACTTTACGCTTGCATATTAAAGCACGCGCTAACGCTACGCGTTGTTGTTGTCCACCGGACAATTCGCGTTTTTTACGTTCAAGTAAATGTGTAATATCGAAAATCCTTGCCACTTCTTCGACTTTTTCTTTGATTTCATTTTCAGGATATTCAATCGGTTTCAATCCGAACGCTATGTTTTCATATACCGTCATGTGCGGAAACAGAGCGTAATTATAGAACACCATTGCAATATCTCTATCTTTAGGATGAACTTCGTTCACCAATTTGTCACCGATATACAATTCGCCTTCCGATATTTCTTCAAGACCCGCTATCATACGCAACGTTGTAGTTTTTCCGCAACCAGATGGCCCTAAAAATACTATTACTTCTTTGTCTTTTATTTCTAAATTAAAATCTTTAACTGCAATTAAA
Source organism: Oscillospiraceae bacterium (assembly GCA_009779295.1). Taxonomy (GTDB): domain Bacteria; phylum Bacillota; class Clostridia; order Oscillospirales; family CAG-272; genus WREN01. The sequence continues at coordinate 1,673 of WREN01000265.1, forward strand.
TCGTTAGGAAACTTTTTCCATATATTTTTAAATGTTACGCTTGCCATAATTCATTCCTCCTTTATTCAAGTACGCCTTGTATCCATATCGCTTCAAGAAGCGAATAGTCGATATAAGGCTCCATGACTTTTAATAATCCCGTGCCGTTTTCGCCGTTCATTATTTTTCCAAGGACAACATAAACCGAATCTCTGTCAAGGAAAGGGATCAACCGTTCCAACAATTTATCATCCAACTTTTCAAAGTCGCTGCTCTGGAACAGCTTTACGATACTTTCGTCGTTCATGAATTCAGACAGCTCGATCAATTTGCTGATGTCGATATTATGTTTCGCCAACTGCTCGGCAATCAGCGACAGCGTCGATACTTTCAGATACGGCGCGATGTTGATGATGTCGTCGATCACACTTTTATCCGCGAATACTTCTTTGGAGATTTCTAAATTCTGCGTCACGGAAACCAAAATCGCCGCCTCATTGCCCGACGCTTCGCCCGCGTTGAGCAGTTTGTCAACCGTTTCGCCGAAGATGTTGGCTATCTCGCACAGGATCGTGATGTCGGGGAAACCTTCGCCGCGCTCCCATTTCGAAACAGCCTGCCGCGTGACGTTCAATTTGTCCGCAAGAACGGATTGCGGCATGTCGCGTTCTTTCCTCAAATGCGAGATATTCGCTCCGAATTTTACTATATTCATAAACTCAACCGCCTTTTTTAAATTATTAAAATTTGTATTCATTTGTTTTTAACTTCACCGCCAATTTTTAGTATTGGATGCGCATCCTGATTTCATTATACTACCGATGCCCCGGTTTGTAAAGCAACGCATGGTTGCCAAATTAAAGGGAACGATTTTCATCGTTCCCTACGTGTTATGTTTCCTTCTTTGCGTATAATTCCAGTTTCGCGAGGATTGCTTTGAAACGTTCGTCTTCGCGGATTGGATCGTAACGTTGATTGGATAAACTTTCATGTAACAATGCATAACTTTCATTGTAATCATAATCTTTCGCTAAATTTTTCGCTTTTGAAAATTCAATACCTTCAATAGTTAATGATGTATGTTTGAAATCTTCCGGCATTGTATCAAACGCTATCGCATAATCTGCGGCTTTTTCTAAACTATCAATTGTATTTTCAATATCGTGTAAAAGCATATAATCTACTGCCATATTATAATACAAATCTTTCACTCTTGTATTGTAAAAACCGTAATCGCCGTTTTCATAAATTATTTTGTAAATATTAATTGCTTTTTTACATAGTTCTATCCGTTTCGGTATTCCTTCGACATCCTTATTATTACCGTATTTTTCATAGGTAAGACTTTTTATATAGCCTGTTAAGTAGTAGCAAAAATACCATATATTATATTTCAATTGCGTTATTCTTTCTTCACCATCGTATATTGAATCAAGCAACATATCGCTTGCTACAGGTGTGCTCGGTAATCTTTTCGCAGTGGCTATTGCTTTTTCTTTTTCGCCGATATATTTATAATCATAAGCCAGTTTTTGCATAACGCCGTAACGGATTTGGTCGTCGGTGCAGTCTTCTAAAATGCGTTCGTTTAATGAAATGGCTTCTTTCATTTTATCGTCCCTTTTGCCTAAATAAAACGCGAGATCACTCAACAAATCATAATCATTCGGGAATTCGTTTACTGCTGTTCTGAGTATTTCAATATTTTTGTCTATAAATCCTTTTGAAAAATTTTCTCTAAGCTGGTCTTGGATTTCTTTAATACGTTCTTCTTTGTTCATAATATCAACTCCTAATAATTCATCTGTGGTCACACCGAAATAATTCGCAATTGCCGGCAGCAATTCCAAATCGGGGTAGCATATTCCGCTCTCCCAGCGCGATACCGCCTGAAACGTTATGCCTAAGTAATCCGCAAATTTCTCCTGCGTGACGTTTGACTTTTTGCGCAATTGTTTGATTTTCTCGCCTATTTTGTTTGTCATGATTTTTACCTCCGTAAAAAATAAGCCTACAAGATCTTGTAA
>WREN01000266.1 GCA_009779295.1 Oscillospiraceae bacterium
ACAGAAACACTAAATCCCGAATCTGCCACCACAAACGCGACCATAATCTTTTCCGGAATTTCTCCACAATCGCATCCAAAAAGTAATCAACATCGTCGAAAGTTTTGACTGCCGTGTATAAATACCAGCTTTTTGTCCCCTCACACTGCGGGTCGTATGCGATATCAAACAGACAAGCTCGCAAAACTATCTCGCGGTAAATTTTACGGTTCGGATTTGTTTTAAGCTCAACAATCGCGCTTCCGAGCCCTTTGCGCAGATGATGAGTGAATGTTTTCGTCGTCATTTAATGTTGTACCTCATTAATTCCTCACATAATTCATCAATATTTCTAAATTCGTTGACCAGCGGGTCAGTGGCGAGCGCGCATTTGAGTTTGGCGGCGTTTTCCTCGATGGCGGCTTCCATGTACAGCTCCTCGCGGATAACAACCGGCCGCACGATGCTTTCCAAAATCGGCGGAAGTTCGCCCATGATAACGGGATGGATTCCCGTCGCGTCCACCAAACACTTAGTCTCCACGACGGATTCAAGCGGCAAGTTCGCGATTTGTCCGACGTTGCGGTAGTTGAGAATATCGGCGAGCGGACCGCCGCCACCGAGCGCCTGAATCAGCGGCATGATACATTCGCCGGAACCATGTTTCAACACATCAGGCGATAGCTCTCTGCCAATATTTTGCTTTGCAGAAGCAACCGCATTCCTGCGCTCCTCGATGCGGTCGTATGTAACGCCGTAATACTTGCGGCGTTCCTCGGTGTCCATGATCTGTCCGAAGAATTCAGCGCAATGTTCGTCGCTGAGCGCGGGCAGATAGCCGATCGTTTCCCAGATTAAAAAACGCAGACGTTGATTTTCAATACTGGTGAAGAGTTCTTTCCTTTCGCGCATGACCTGCAGCGCGTCCTGACCTTTGTAACGAACGTCCAACAGCCATGAGCAGTGATCCACGCCGCCCGCGTTGAAATCCACTTCCGCCCAGCTTTCCGCGCCGAATACCGGAAACAGCAATTGCAGATGATTTTTAATTCCGTGACAGAATCCCACAGCTTTGATGTTCGTATATTTATCCACCGAACGCGTGATAGCCGTAAGCGGATTAGAGACGTTCAGAAACATAGCGTTAGGGCATTGTTTCTCCATAATCCGCGCGATCCTCACCGTTTCGCGGACGTGCCGCAATGTTCGCGACGCGCCGGCAATCCCGACTTCCGAACCTTTGTAGTTGTAATGACCGTACTTGCGGGCGATGACATGGTCCTCAATCTCCGCGGCAAGCCCCGCCTGCGAAACGCTGACGATTACGAAATCCGCGCCGTCCAAAGATTCATCCAGATTTGTACTTGTTGTGAACCGTATCTGTGATTCCGGACGCAATGCCAACAATTTTTGCGTGTAGGCTAAAATTTGACTCAACGCTTCACTGTTGATGTCCATAAGGCAAATGCCGCAACCGTTAAAAAAGTCGTTTCTGACAAGATCGGGCAATATCGCAGGCATCCACGCGTAAGAGCCGCCGCCGATTATCGTGATTTTTATAATAATCATCCCTTCTTAAAAAATTTACAATATATTAAAAGACAAAATTGGTAAAATTGTTTATAATTATTATATCTCATAAAGTATAGTTTTTACAAGTAGTTAATTGAAAATAGTGAAAATTTTTATCAGGAGGTTGAAAATGTTGAAACGAATCATTATATTTATTCTCATTTTTATTATTTTTCTAAGTTCGTGCGGCGGAACCGCCGAAAATGTAAAATCTGATGCTGCAACTTCGGCAGCCGATAATACCGTAGAAATAAAATCGGAATTCATTCCCGTCGGGGGAATAAATTATGAAGGGTATAATTTCAGAATACTCGGGTACGACGGTCAGGCAAGAGGGACATGGTATGCAGCAACCATATCTGAAATTTTCGTTGAGGAAACTACCGGAGATCCGATAAACGATTCCGTATGGCAAAGGAACAGAACTGTCGAGGCGCTGTACAATATTGAAATCGGCATAGTTCCCGTCACATATCCGAACAGAGGCGATTTCGCAACATTATTTTCAAAAGGCGTTTTGGCGGGAGATGATCTATTCGACGCGGCTTTCCTGCTTGGTTCGGGGATTCCCCAAATACTCGGACAGAAAAACATGACTTATGATTTGTTGACTATACCTGCACTTGACCTGTCCAAAAGCTGGTGGGATAAAAACTCTATTGCGGATTTATCCATTGGCGGCAAACTCAATATGGTCATAGGCGACGTGAACTTATATTCGGCTTTCGCTTCTGTAGTAGTATTCGCAAATAAGCAGATTATACAGGATTATGAAATTGAAAATCTGTATCAATTAGTCAGAGATAATAAATGGACATGGAGTAAAATGCACGAGATTTCTAAAATTGTTTCAAGAGACCTTAACGGCGACAACATATATGACTTTAACGATCAATTAGGTTTGGTAGTGCAGCAGCAATATATGTATGACGCAGCAATCAGCGCGGGCGGTGTGCTGACGCCGAAAAACAAGGAAGATATTCCGGAACTCAAGCCGAATACCGAAAAAATCATATCGATAATTGACAGTATACTTCAGGTATTCATTGATAAAGAATGTACAATATTTTCACCGGACGTAAAAGGCTTTAACAACGTGCATTTTGAATGGTCGATGCCGAAATTCAAGGACGGGGAAATTATGTTTATCCCCAATCAACTGATGTTTGGGTTTGACCTGCGAGGAATGGATTCGGATTTCGCCATACTGCCTTTACCGAAATACAGCGAAACAGAAAAAAATTACGGAACGGTAATACAGCCTTCTTGGGGAACGTTCACGGTCATACCTGTGACTTGCGCGGACACCGAAATGACGGCGAATATATTACAGGCGCTCGGATATTACGCGCAGCAGGAAATTTTACCCGCGTATTATGACAAACTAATAAAAAATAAAATCATGCGCGACGAGGAATCCGCTGAAATGCTGGATTTGATTTCAGCGAATATACGACATGACCTTTCGCTTTATTACGCTTGGGGAAATATGGTTCAGATGTTCATAGATATTGTGAATTCCAGAGCGAATACATTTGAATCGAGTTTCGCGAAGATAGAAAATATTATCAGCGCGGCGATCCAAAAGACGTTAGACGAGCTTCAAACATAAAAAAGAAGGCAACTGCCTTCTTTTTTATATCTCCACTACTTCCAAATCAAGCAATTCCCCGAAGAATCGTATCTGTTCGACCGTCGCACCGTAGACTAAAATGCTGTGATGCGTAGCTCCGGCTTTGCTCAATTCCTCCAGGAACGTGCCGATATTCGTTTGAGGCCGCATCCACCCGCGGATCATTCCCTTGAAATTTGTTTCTTCTTCGCGCTCCGCTTCCATTTCGACCGGAGACACAAGCAGTCTGAAGCCGTTTGTACCCTTGAAAACATTTACAAAAACGCCGTTCCCGCTCTTATAACAACCGTAGCAGGCGATGGGATTCGTGGCGCTGCCGTAAATAAACTGCTTCTCCTCGATTTCGGGCGTATTCGCGGTCATGCGGATATTCATCTCGCCCATGTGGCTTAAAAACAGCGTGTCGCCGCGCCAGTCGGGGCAGAAAATCTCAACGAACGAAGTGTCCGCGAAGCCTTTTAGCAAAGCTCCTGTGAACGCCGCCGTCAG
>WREN01000267.1 GCA_009779295.1 Oscillospiraceae bacterium
GAAATAAAAACCACAGACGAAAAACAACAAAAATTCAATAATTCGCTTGAGGATTTAGCTCGCGTGCTGATCGCGTCAGGGATCAAAAAAGGTTTTGATGAATTGGTTGAAATGCTGCGCTCGACTACAGACGCTTCAATTGAATTTGAAACGGCGATGAAAAACGCATTTAACAACATCAAAGGTACGCCTGAACAATTACAGCATATAACTGACAGCGTTAAGCAAATGTCTACGGAAATACCTAAATCAACGACGGAAATCTGGCGCGTTGCTGAAGCCGCCGGACAACTCGGCATCAAAACCGAGAACGTAATGGATTTCACGCGGGTAATGATTAATTTGGGAGCGACGACGCGCTTGTCGTCGGAACAGGCTGCAACGTCGCTCGCGAAATTTGCAAGCGTTGTCGATATGAACGCGAAAGATTACGACCGTTTAGGTTCCGTTATATTGCGGCTTGGAGACAATTTTGCGGGAACAGAAGCCGAAGTTATAAGTATGGCGACGCGAATGGCGTCCACCGGCGCGGTATTAAAAATGACGGAACCGCAAATCATGGCGGTATCGGCGGCATTAGCACACGTGGGCATAGAAGCGGATGCGGGTTCTTCGGCTATGTCGAAGCTGTTTAAAACTATTGAAATCGCGGTTGTCACAAATTCCGCAAAACTTGAACAGTACGCGAAAGTGGCGGGATTATCGGCAAAAGAGTTTGCGCAAGCGTGGGGCGAAGACGCGGTGCTTGCCCTAAATATGTTTATAAACGGCTTGAACGATACAGAACGCAACGGAATGAAAGCGATCCAAATACTCGACGAAATGGGCTTAACGGAAGTCCGTATGTCGAACGCAATCCTTTCGCTCGCGTCGTCCAACGACGTATTGAATAATGCGTTGGCGATTTCCAATAAGGCGTGGGAAGAAAACGTCGCGTTAGCTGAGGACGCGGAGACAAGTTTCAGCAGAACGGAAGCAAAAATACAATTGTTCAAAAACAGTGTGGAGTTGTTAAAAATCGCGATAGGCGACCAGTTGACGCCGGCAATCAGAGAAATGTCCGACGCAGGAACAGATACAGTCAAGTGGCTGACGGGATTCGTCGAGAAAAACGAGTGGGTTGTGCCGACATTAACGGCTTTGACCGTAGCACTGGGAACGGTTGTATTAGCAATAACGGGATTTACCGTAATAAACAGCGTTATACCGTTGATAACGACATTCAACGCTGCGTTGGCAGCCAATCCGGTCGGCGCAGTCGCGCTGGCAATAGGCACGTTGATCGCGGTACTTGCTACGCTGGCTAATACGATGAAAGACACGGAATCGGAAGCGTATAATATTAACGAAGCGTTCAAGAAAATAGCGGAAACGGCAAACTTAATAAAAAAGGTTTATGAAGAAACAAATCAATCAATAACCGATAATATATCAAAATCTAACGAATATATCAATGTCATTGAAGAATTAAAAGACAAAGACAATTTAACGACTCTCGAAAAATATAAATTAAAAACTGCGATTGAAGAATTAAACGCAATCATGCCAAATTTGAAATTGCAATTCGACGAAACGACAAGTTCTGTAGAAGGCTATACAAAGAGTTTGCAAGAATTAGCGAAAGCACACGGCGAAACGTTGCAACTGCAAGCCGAACAAAAATATTTTGCAGGCATACAACAAGCGATGGTTGACACACAAGTGGAAATGTTAAAAGCCGAAGTCGCACTTGAAAAATATAGCGAAAAAATAATTGAATTAGGATTTGTATTAGAAGATGGCGGCGCGGATTTTGAAAAATTCGCAAAAAAATACGAAGGACAATTCAATTATTTGATGAAAGGCGGCAATGAAGCTACTAAAATAGCAGAGCAAGTAAAGATTTTGCGTGAAAATATGGTAAATTCAGAATCGGCAATGAGTTCATACCAAAACGAGCTTGAAAAAAGCGCGGAACGCATGGACGAATTGCGTTCATCAGCCGCAAAAGCAGGACCGGAATTTGATAGATTGGGAAGATCGACAAATATTGTAAGCGTCGCAGTAGATGAAACCAACGATGAAACAGAAAATTTTGTTGATACTCTTGAAAAATTAAATACTACACTTAAAATCAATTCCACCGAAATCGCCCAAACAAGCGCGGAATTGAAGAAAGTCAACGCCACATACGCGGAATCCGCGAACACTACCGAAGCGTTGACGGCGAAACTTAAGGCGCAGCAGGACGTTTACGCGGCTAACGCGTCCAGAATCGATCTGCTCAAAGCGGCGATAGAAGCGGAAACGGCGACGCTTGACGCAAATTCGGATGAATATGACAAAACCATCGAACGGATCAACGCGTATAATCTCGAAATCACCAACACCGAAACGGCTCAGATCGCGCTCAACCGTGAAATAGAATCAACCGCCGTTTACCTTGCCGAAGCGCAGGAAAACGTTGACGGCGCAGCTGAATCAATCGACGCATACGGCAAGAAAGTTGACACCGCGAAAATCGCGCAGAAGGAAATCGCCGCGGCTACCAAAGAAGCCGCCGCCGCGTTAAAAGAACAAGGTAAATCTGCCGACGAAGCCGCGAAAGCACTCGGAGACAGTTTCAAAGAGATTGAAAATTCGTTGTCAAGTCTCGAAAAAGAGTATAACAGCGCATTTAATTCCGCAAAATCCAGTATGGATAAACAATTCAGCCTGCTCGCCGGATATAACGAAATCTACACGAACGCGTACAACGAAGCCAAACAAAAATTCAGTGAATCGAAAAAATACAGTCAGGAAATGATTGAGGACCAGGCGCAGGCATACGCGCAAACCGCGCTCGACGCGGCAAGCGCGACCGACATGATGATCGGAAACATGCAAAAGCACTCAGAAGCGGTGGCAAAATATAACACAGACCTGAACGTACTGACTGAAGCGGGATTCTCGCGCGGATTCGTCGCGCAGCTTACCGACGGCAGCGAGGAAAGCAAAAAAGCCCTTGAGCTTATATCGAGTGAATATAACAAACTTGTCGGAGAACACGGACTTGACAGCAAGCCGGTACAGGATTTTGTCAACAAGTTCAACGATGCATTTGAGGAAACCGAAAAGGCAACGGACACGTTAGCGGACACGATGGCGAAAATCAAGACAAATTTTGACGAGAAATCAAAAGAGATCCTAACGCAGGTAAAAGGATTCGCTGACGGTATTTCAGAACTGACTGGAACAAGTTTCGACAGATTAAAACAACGCGTAAACGACGCGTTTACGGCAATAAAAAATTCAAAAGCGAGCAAAGAAGCGGCGGAAACGGTCAAACGCGAATTTATTACAGAATTTGAGGAGTTGTTACCGGAAGTGGAAGCGGTCGGCGAAGAAGTACCGGACAATTTTGAGGACGGGCTTGAATCGGCTGAAGCGGTTAAACGGCTGTACGAAGCGGGAAAAAACATCGGCAAAAACGTAGTGTTAGGCGTAAGCGACGGAATATTTGAAAACATAGAACTTGCGCGCGCGGCGATAGAAGAACTGGCAAATCTCGGTGTCAAAACTCCGTTTGAGGACGCGCTCGGCATACATTCGAGGTCAAAAGTGTATTACGAATACGGCGGTAACCTGATAGAGGGACTGGTTGGCGGAATATACGAAAACATGAACAACGCCGCAGCGTCGGTTGAACAGGTA
>WREN01000268.1 GCA_009779295.1 Oscillospiraceae bacterium
AGTTGTTTAAATGGACATTGTAAAAATTCTATCTGAAGAATTTAGTTTAAAGGAAGCTCAGTTGACGAGCACACTCGCGCTTATCGACGAGGGCAACACTATCCCGTTTATCGCGCGTTACCGAAAGGAAGTCACGGGTTCGCTCGATGACATCGTGTTGCGCGATTTGAATGACCGCTTAGAATATCTGCGCAGCCTTGAGAAGCGGAAGAACGAAGTCACCGCGCTCATCACCGAGCAAGGCAAGATGACTCCCGAAATAGAGGCGGCTATCGAGGCGGCGAAGATATTGACTGAGGTCGAGGACATCTACCGTCCTTTCAAACCTCACCGCAAGACACGTGCGTCCGTAGCGCGCGAGAAGGGGTTGGAACCGCTCGCCGCATTGATAATCGCGCAGACCGATACTTACGAACGCCCGATTCCCGAACTCGCCGAAGATTTCGTCGACGAGGAGAAGGGCGTACTGACGGCTGACGACGCCATCAACGGCGCGTGCGATATAATCGCGGAGGACATTTCCGACAACGCGGACTACCGGAAGTCTATCAGGATGCTGACGTTTGAACACGGTGTTATCCAGTCGAAGCGCATAGGAAACGCGGAATCCGTGTACGAGATGTACTATGATTATAAAGAGAATGTTGGTGACATTCCCGGGCACCGCATACTTGCATTAAACCGCGGCGAAAAAGAAGAATTCTTAAAGATAGATATAGTTATTAGTCCTGACATCATCCTCAATTATTTATTCGGACAGGTTATCACGAACAGTGCCAGTCCGGCTAAAAAATATGTTTCCAATTCGATCGTTGACAGCTACGAGCGGTTGATTGCGCCGTCCATCGAGAGGGAAATCCGCACGGCGATGTTCGATACGGCGAGCGAGGGCGCGATAAAACTGTTCGCGGATAACTTGAAAAATTTACTTATGGGCGCTCCTGTCAAAGGGAAAACCGTCATCGGATTCGACCCCGGTTACCGGACGGGATGTAAGTTGGCTGTTGTTGACAAAACCGGCAAGGTTTTAGACACGGCGGTAATTTACCCGACGAAGCCGCAGGAACGCACCGACGAATCGAAAAAAATCATCAAACGGCTCATAAATACGCACGATGCGAATATAATTGCAATAGGCAACGGTACAGCCTCTAAGGAAAGCGAAATTTTCGTCGCGGACATGATTAAAGAATTGGAAACGCACGTGAAGTATATCGTCGTCAGCGAAGCGGGCGCGTCGGTTTATTCAGCGTCGAAACTTGGCGCAGAGGAGTTTCCCGACTACGATGTGACGCAACGGAGCGCGGTTTCAATTGCGCGTAGGTTGCAGGATCCGCTCGCGGAATTGGTGAAGATCGACCCCAAGTCAATCGGTGTAGGGCAGTACCAGCACGATATGAAGCCCGCAAGGCTTGATCAGGCGTTATCGGGAGTAGTTGAGGATTGCGTCAACAAAGTCGGCGTAGACGTGAACACGGCTTCGTATTCGCTGTTGTCGTACGTCGCGGGAATAAATTCGGCGGCGGCGAAGAATATCGTGAAATACCGCGACGAAAAGGGCGAATTCAAATCGCGCGCGGAGATATTGAACGTGCCGCGCATCGGCGCAAAAGCGTTCGAGCAATGCGCCGGATTCTTGAGGGTATCGGGTTCGAGCGAAATTCTCGACAACACCGGAGTGCATCCGGAATCATATGCCGCCGCTAAAAAAATTCTTGACAAATTCAAAACGAATAAATTGAAATCCGCCGTTGCGGAATATGGAATGAAAAATATCTGCGCGGAACTTGAAATCGGCGAACCGACGCTGAATGATATTATCACCGAGCTTGAAAAGCCCGGACGCGACATCCGCGACGATTTGCCGCTGCCGGTATTGCGCGACGACATAATGGATTTGGCGGATTTGAAGCCGGATATGATACTTACGGGAACGGTGCGGAATGTCATCGATTTCGGCGTGTTCGTAGACATCGGCGTACATCAGGACGGATTGCTGCACGTTTCGGAAATCTCAAAAGGGTACATTAAACATCCGAGCGAGAAACTGTCCGTCGGCGATATTATCAAAGTGAAAGTAAAATCCGTCGATTTGAACAAAAAGCGGATCGCTCTTACAATGAAGGAATTTTAATATATTAGAAAATTAGAAAGTTGTGATATTATAGAAACCATAATTTATTTTATATTGTTATGCAAATTGCATAAATTATTAAATGAAATTTTGGAAAAAAAACTCTTTAAATATAGACAATTTTTTGATAAAATATATAAAGTGCAATAATGTTTTAAATTTAAATTCGACATTTTGTCGTTTTTGAAATATAAGGAGGATATTTTAATGGCAAGTTTATCACTAAAACATATGTATAAGAAATTCCCAGGCGGAGTAACCGCTGTATCGGATTTCTGTCTTGAAATAAAAGACAAGGAATTTTTGATTTTGGTCGGACCGTCAGGTTGCGGAAAAACAACCACACTGCGTATGATAGCAGGGCTTGAAGAGATCACGGAGGGTGAACTTTTCATAGGTGACCGTCTCGTTAATGACGTCGCGCCGAAAGACAGAGACATCGCAATGGTGTTCCAGAACTACGCGTTATACCCGCATATGACAGTTTTTGACAATATGGCGTTCGGACTTAAATTGCGTAAAACCCCGAAAGAGGAAATCAAACGCAGAGTTGAAGAAGCAGCGCGTATACTTGATATCACCCATTTGCTCGACAGACGTCCGAAGGCGTTGTCCGGCGGACAGAAACAGCGTGTCGCGTTGGGACGCGCGATCGTGCGTGAACCTAAAGTGTTCCTGCTTGACGAGCCGCTCTCTAACCTCGACGCGAAACTGCGTGCGCAGATGAGGACGGAGCTCACAAAGATACATAAGAAACTCGGAACAACGTTCGTATACGTTACGCATGACCAGGTCGAGGCTATGACAATGGCGACGAGAATCGTCGTTATGAAGGACGGTCTCATCCAGCAGGTTGAAAATCCGCAGAACCTCTACGACTTCCCGGTCAACCTGTTCGTCGCAGGATTTATCGGTACACCGCAGATGAACCAAATCGAAGCAAGGCTTGAGAAAAAAGGCGAGGATCTGTTCATAATGTTCGGTGAACGCGCAAAAATTAAACTCCCGGCTGAAAAAGCAAATGATCCGGCTTTGAAGGATTATATCGGAAAAGAAGTAATCGCAGGCGTTCGTCCGGAGTGTCTCCACGACGAAGCAGCATCTATTGCGGCAAATCCTGACTCTATAATCGATGTTTCCGTTGAAGTCACCGAATTGATGGGCGCTGAAATTTATCAGTACCTTGTATGCGAAGAAAAAGATTTGATTGCGCGTGTTTCAGCGCGTTCAACGGCAAGACCTGGTGATAATATTAAAATCGCTATCGACGCCAGCAGAATCCATATCTTCGATAAAGATACGGAAAGATGTATTATACATTAATTTAATATCAAATAAAATGCGGGCGGTTAATAGCCCCCTACCGTAAGACAACAGGGCAAAAGCCCATTAAATCAATGCTTTATAGGTAGGCGGGCAAACGGAAAAGCAGAAACGGGACGCAGTTAGTAAAAACGGCGTCCCGTTTTTTTATGCCCGTATCTATTGTATGCTTGACTTTTTAACAAACACCGTTTATAATAAAATCAGATTTTA
>WREN01000269.1 GCA_009779295.1 Oscillospiraceae bacterium
AGGAGGTGATATAAATGTTTAACAAAAAAAATCTGAGCGTTACCGAAACATGGCGGCAGTACGAGTCCGGCAAAGACTACAAATACAGCATCAACCTGTACGATACCGTCAACGAGAACGAACGGTTCTACCGCGGAGACCAATGGAGCGGGATCAATACCAACGGCCTAACAACCCCCGTGTTCAACGTCGTCAAGAAAATCGTGAACTTCCTCGTCAACTCTATCATATCCAACAACATTTCTGTAGTTTATTCCGACGAGGATATGATTTACACCGGAAACAGCGCGGACACCGAACGGATCCGGCATGCCGTCGGTTTGCTCAACAAAAGCGTGGCGTACCGTTGGGAGAAGTGCAAGATCGACCATCTGCTGCGCAAATCGGTTTATGACGCGGCAATATCCGGCGACGCGGTGTTCTATACATACTGGGACTCTGATTTAAAAACAGGTCAACCATACACCGGCGACATCGTGACTACACTCGTAGATAACGTCAACCTGTTCGTGGCGGACGTCAACAGCACAAACCTTCAAACGCAGGATTACATAATCATCGCAGGACGGGCGACGGTTGAGAGTCTGAAGAGGGAGGCGACAGTCTGCGGACTGCCGGACGCAGACATTCGGGCCGACACCGATACCGAAGAACAGGCAGGGGATTTAGCGGTTTTTGAAAACGACGATAAAGCTACATACCTCATCAAATTCACGCGCGATGAAAACGGCTTAGTCCAATGGGAGAAGTCCGTGCGGAACGCGGTTATCAAGCAAGTGAAAACGGAAATGAAGCTTTATCCGGTCGCTTATTACAACTGGGAAACGACGAAAAATTCGTTTCACGGCACTTCAGCCGCCGCGGGGCTGATCCAAAACCAGAAGTATATCAACAAAGCTTACGCGATGGCGATGAAGCATATGTCGGATACGGCGTTCTCGAAAGTGATCTATGACAGGAAGCTAATTCCCGAATGGACCAATGAAGTCGGACAAGCTATCGGGGTTATATCCGGCGGAGACGTGAGCAATGCAGTAAAAATCGTCGGCACGGGCGAAATGCAGAGCGAATTTATGCCGCTGCTTGAAAACGTCATGGAGCAGACAAAGCTGATCGTAGGCGTTACCGACTCCGCTATCGGCGAAACAGACCCGAATAATACCAGCGCGATCCTCGCGCTGCAGGAAGCGTCGTCGATTTCGTTCGAGTATATTAAGAGCAATATCTACCAATGTATCGAAGATACAGCAAATATTTGGCTGGATATGATGTGCTGTTATTATGACGACGAGCGGTTCATCAATGTGAGAGAACCGGAAAAGTTCGATATTTCGAAACTGAAAGGCGCCTTGGTCAAAGCGCGGGTTGACGTGGGAACGTCAACGCGGTTCTCGAAGATAGCGCAATTGGGTACGCTCGATAAATTGCTCGCCGCCGGGCATATCAATTTTAAGCAGTACCTCGAACGGCTGCCGGACGGAATTATATCCGATAAGGCGGGTTTGATGGACACGAATCCCACTGCTTGAATCCCCCCTGTCAAACGCCAACGTTGTTGGCGTTGACATCCCCCCTTTAGCAAGGGGGGCAAGAAAATAAAATTTAAAGGAGTAAAAAAACAAATGGAAGAAAATGTATTAACCACAGAAGAATTATTAAACCAATTGGAAGCATACAAACAATCCGAAAAAAATCTGGCGGAGGAGAAAGAATTCCGCGAACTCTATCCGGATGTTGAAATCGAAGATTTACCGGACGAAGTAAGCGGTCACACCGATGAAGGATTGCCGCTCGCCGCCGCTTACGCGCTCTACGAACGTAAACAATTCATGGCAAATAAGAAAGCGGACAAAGTCAATCTGGAAAACGCGCAGAAGTCGCCGGGAAATATCAAGCATGACGGCACAAATGACGGGACGTTTACTTTCGAGCAAATCAAAAAGATGTCCGCGGACGAGGTGCGCAGAAATTATGACAGTATTATCGCAAGTCTCGAAAAAAAATCTAAATAAAAAAATTTAAAGGAGAATAAAAAATTATGGCTATTAACGACTTTTTAGCAACAATATGGAGCGAAACCTTATATAAGGCGCTCGACAAAGAATATGTGGCGGTGAAAAACTGCAACCGCGAGTTTGAAGGCGAGATCAAAACGCTCGGCGACCGCGTAAAAGTATTGGGCATCGACCCGATAAACGTATTCACTTATACTAAAAACACCGATTTTTCGGCAACCCTTCAGACGCTTGACAGCAATGTCCGCACAATGTATATCGACCAGACCAAAGCGTTCAATTTCCAGATAGACGATATTGACCGCGCACAGCAAAATCCGAAACTTATGAAATTCGCAATGCAGGAAGCGGCGAACGCGCTGGCAAACCAGGCGGACGCTTACGTGTTCAGTCTACACCAGTCCGTCGCGAACGACAGGATCATCACTAAAACCAGTGTAAAATCACAGAATATTATTGACATACTGCTCGAACTCCGTGAAAAGATGCTTAGCGACAACGTTTCCGCAAGCGCGAATTCGGTTCTCGAAGTGTCTCCGGCGGTGGCGGCGAAGATCGCGAAAGCAAAAATACTGCAATCGACTAATAATACCGCTGAACTTGATAAAGGTTTCGTGGGTTCGCTGCTGGGGTTCGATATTTACGTTTCCAATAATATTGACAGTGAAATTGTTTCAACGAAGAAATATTTTAAATGCTTTGCCAGAACAAGAAGGGCAATCGCGTTCGCCGAGCAAATAAACGATGTTGAAGCATACAGACCTGAAAAGAGATTTGCCGACGCTGTTAAAGGGCTTCACCTCTACGGGGCGAAAATTATCTATCCTAATGAAGTGCTGATCCTTGACATAAACGTTGCGGCGGACGCTTAAGGGTTGAAACACCATGAACTGCGAACAAACCGTTTGCGAACGGATTTATAATTTGGCGATGGATTTTATCGCGGAAGACGATAACGACGATTTTAAAGCGAGATGCGTAAACTTTATCAACGCGTTTGCGGTTGAACACGCGGTTGGCGAGTATGAAAGCGTCACGAATTTGAGTGATCCGTTCCCGTTACCCCAGCGGTTTTCGACGGCGTGTGCGCTGTATATAGCGGCGGCTCTCGTCGAAAACGAAAACAGGGAAATGGCGATCCGTTTGACGGATAAGTACAAGGAATCAATCAAGCAAATCAAATCGGAAATCCCCGCAATTGTTGAAAGGATAACGGAAGTTTATTGAATCCCCCCTGTCAAACGCCAACAAGTTGGCGATGTGACATCCCCCCTTTAGCAAGGGGGGCAAGAAACAAAGCGGACGGTCTGCTGTATGCCGTCCGCTTTTTGTTATTTCTGCTCATTCAAATATGTGCTTACTCGATTCTGTATATACCTCACACATTGCTCGGCGGTGACCGCATCGGCGAAGAACGCGGTGATTTCCTCATGGATTATTTCCAAAACCGTGTTATTATACTTCGGTAATACCGGAACATCGTTCAAAAACCGTTTTATCGCTACGGCATCTTCTTTTGTAAAACTAAAATCATCAAAAGCATCACTTCTCCATTGCTCTATTGGTTCGTCGAGTATTTGAATTGCATATGTAGCTATATCTCTTTTGCTTGTGTAAAAATATTTGCTCAGATAATCGTCAAGTATGTAT
>WREN01000270.1 GCA_009779295.1 Oscillospiraceae bacterium
CAGGAAGATTTTCGCCGTCTGTTTTGAATAATTCCTCTATTTCCTCCGGAGTAAACTCATATATCGGATGAACCGCGATTTCATAAAGTATCACGATTTTTTCTGGTGTAGTCTGCGGCGGAAGGCTGTGGGTTGCGATGGTATAGCTCACGGTAAGGTTTCTGCCGTCAAGCAGTTCCGAAAGTGTTTGCTCATCCGCTAAACACTCTCTCGCGTCGAGTCCGGCCTCGAAAACGATTTCGGTATCGTCGCTTACGATGATAATAAGTTCACCGTCGTGGCTGATCATATACAATCCGCTTTCGGTTTCCATAACGTCAAAGCGGTCAGTTTTTTCGATCGCCGGAACTTCGGCCGCGGCGTGAAACGCTGTCATGCTGAGTACAAGAATAATTGATAATGCTAATCCAATAAATTTTTTCATTTTAATTTCTCCTTTTATTTAAGTAACTTTTATATAAACAGACGAGAGAAATACTAAAAAGTTCCGGAACTTTTTTAAAAATTTATTCTTCCGCGATTCAATTTTAATTCGTCGATTATGTTTTCGGCGACTTCGTGTTCCGGTATGTTCGCCCAGCCGCCTTCGATAAAATGCGCGTCTGCCGTTGCGCAGAAACGAACGCCCAATTCGTTCGCGTGGAGAACAATCACTTCTTGCCTCGGGCGATCTTTTGCGATTTCCCATAAAACGTCATGTTCCCGCATACAAACCATCAGCGGTTCCATCATCTTAACCAACCGGCTTGATTCTATTGTATCCACGTTGACGGCAAATGTTCGTAACGATAATAACCCGTCCGCCATATGCGCAAGCGTGCGGACTTTCGGGTTTTTACGGATAGCGTTGCAATACCCGTTTACCAATCCCTGTATAATCGTCTCAATGCCAACGTTCTCCACTTTGTTATGCCATTCGTCCGTAAGCGCGCGGAAATCCGGATAGTTATCTCTGTTCAAATCCAGCGCTTTCATATTGGGTATATAATGCACGCTCAGCGCTGCCATATCCAATTTTTGTTGCGCTTCATATTCTATATTGATGTCGCCGTCCTCGTTGACAAGCTCTGTTTCAACGCCGCTGTAAATTTTCGGGAAACCATCATAATTTTTAACATCAAAAATAAATTGATCGAATTGCTCGGGGATAATCTTATGCCAATAAACCCAATGGGCATCGTTATTAGGTAAATTTGCGGAATAATGTTTCAACACAGCGATCTCATCCAAGCCTGCTTTCAGCGCCGCAGGCGCTATATTCGCGAGCGTCATGGCATCCGAAGAGCATGAATCCATATAATAATGTACGTGATAATCTGCTTTGCCTGACATTTTAACGCGCCTTCCTTATCTTAATGTATATTTGTCCTTTATACTATCGACTACTGTTACGTCGTCCGCAAGTTGGTTCAGCAGTGTTTGAAACGAATCGTCCGCGCAATAATCAATCAATGTGTCGAATTGTCCGGATGAATCGTTTAGATACGGTTTTGTTTCGAGTTCAAGTTTTTTAACAATATAAATCGCGTATTCGTCTTTTAAATCTATTATTTTAATTTCGCCGATTTCCATATCTAACGCTTCATTGATAACGGTATGTTTTCCGAAATCGTTTGTTGAAATGTACACGCCGTTTTTATAATCATTCATATCGTCGTATGAATATTCCGCTATCAATCCGTCAATATCCGCGCCGTTTTTTAATTCATTTTCGATTAAATCGGCAGTTTTGCGTACTTCGCTGATTTGTTCGTCGTCATATTCAATTTGATTACCCATTTCGTCAACGTCGAATAGTACAAGCAGTACATATTTTACGCGGGTATAGTGTTCCTTATAATAATTTTCGATTTCATCGTTTGTGAGTTGGAGCATACCGCCGTTACCGTATAAATATTGATATAAAACGGCGATTTTTTCCTGAATGATCAAACTTTCCTTATAAATTTTATCGTTTATACCGTACTGTCCGAGATATTTATTTAATTCGGAACGGCTTCCGTAGGATGCAATGAGTTCATTGATTTCCTCGTCTATTGAATCTAACACGTCTTTGGGTATTTTCAACTTATTGGCGTCGAATAAATCAATACATATTAAATTTTTCTTGATCGACAGATCGATAATTTCCATTAAATAATCTTCATACGCAGCGATTCCGTCAGCACTCATCGAATTGAAAAAGTATGCTTTATATTGCAAAAACCAATAATTATACATGCGTTCGCTCAAACTTGTGTTGCCGTATTTCATAATCGTGCTGTTTTGTGCGCACGATACGATGCTTGTTACCAAAATTAATATAACGATTAATTTAATTACTCTTTTCATTTGACATTTCCTTCTTAATTTGTAAATATTTATTCAATAACTCGATTGTTTTTTCCAGCACGAATGTGTTTTCGTCCTTACTGATACGATAATTTATATAAGGTTTTGAACTTAAATTGAGCAATATCTTCCCTTTGTTTTCTGCGGCGATTTTAGTCCATATCGAAACGTCGATTTTATTCGGATAAACCAATATACCTGAATTGGTTTGCTCGATTTTTGAAATATCGCACACGCTTCCAACGCTTCGGATCAATGAAATCTTCAACAATTTTTCAACGGACGAAGGCAATGTGCCGAAACGGTCAAGCAATTCGTCGCTGATGTCGTCGATGTCCTCATCCGTCTCAATCGAGGCGATTTTTTTGTACATATCGATCCGTTGATTGGTCATGCGGATATATTTTTCGGGGATATACGCTTCAACTTTTATCTCAACCAGACATTCCGTTTTGGTGACAACAGTTTCGCCGCGTTCTTCGAGAATAGCGTCGTTAAGGATTTTCATATATAAATCGTACCCGACCGATTCTATATGCCCGTGCTGTTCCGCGCCCAGTAAATTACCCGCACCGCGTATTTCTAAATCGCGCAGCGCGACTTTGAACCCGGAACCGAATTCCGTGTAATCGCGGATCGCCGTCAGTCTTTTCGTCGCGACTTCCGAAACAATTTTGCCTTTGGGATAAGTGAAGTAAGCGTATGCGCGGCGGCTCGAACGACCTACGCGTCCTCTTATCTGATGGAGCTGCGACAGACCCAGTTTGTCCGCGTGCTCGATTATCAGCGTGTTGGCGTTGGGAACGTCAACGCCTGTTTCGATAATTGTCGTGCTGATGAGAATATCCAAATCTCCTACAACCATATCGCGCCAGATGTCCGACAGCAATTCCTTATCCATTTGCCCGTGCGCCGTCGCGATATTCGCGTCCGGAACCATCGCTTTGACCCGTCCGGCAACCTGATCGATATCCTCAACGCGGTTGTGCAGGTAAAACACCTGACCGCCGCGCCGCAATTCCTTCTTAATTGCCTCGCCGATGATGATTTCGTCGTACTCCAGCACGTAAGTCTGGACCGGCAGGCGGTCGCCGGGCGCTTCCTCAAGCACGGACATATCGCGTATTCCGCTCATCGCCATATTCAGCGTGCGTGGGATAGGTGTCGCGGTCAACGTGAGAACGTCGATATTCGTTGACGTGATTTGTTTCAATTTCTCTTTATGCCCTACGCCGAACCGCTGTTCCTCATCCACGACGATTAATCCCAAATCTTTGAACTTCACGTCGTTTGACAACAA